>JAHFTG010000180.1 GCA_023269455.1 Opitutaceae bacterium
CGTTGCCCTCGTGGTTGTCCCACGTGACGTTGATGGAGTGGAAGAGACCCTTCGCGCCGAGCGCCTCGACACGAGCGGGATCAAGCTGGAGGTGCTCGAAGCCCCAGCGGACTTCGTCGCCGGTGAGGGTGCGGTGGCCGAATTTTTCCTGGGCGATGCGGACGGCCTCGACGTTGAGGATGCCGTTCACGATGCCGAGATTATGGTAAACGCTGCCGATGCGTTTCGGGTCGGCGAGGTTGCCTTTGCCGGTGCCGTAAACGGTCTTCACGATCTCCTGCAAAACAGGATATTGCGCGCCGGAGGCCTGGGTGGTGATGGCGACGTAGCCCTTGGCGGCTTCGCCGGCGGGGATCACGTCTTCCTCGGAGTTGGACCAGACGTTGCCGATGATGTGGTCGGCGGGGAAACCGACTTTTTGGGCGGTCTTGAGGGCGACGGGATTCATCACGCCCCAGCCGCGCAACACGACGTAATCGGGATGCGTGCGGCGGATGGTGAGCCATTGCGATTGCTGTTCGTTTCCGGGATGGGGCACCTCGATCTGCTGCACGATGAAGCCGAACTTCGCGGCGAGCAGTTCATAAATCGGAATGGTTTCCTTGCCGTAGGGTGAGCCGTGGTAGAGGACGACGATCTTTTTCCCTTTCAGGTTTTCTACGCCGCCGACCTTGCCGGCGATGTAGTTGATGATTCCTGACGTCTCGCTGTAGGGATTCAGCAGCAGGGGGAAGACGTAGGGGAACACGCGGCCGTCGGTGGAATCCGTGCGGCCGTGGTTGATGGTGATGAGCGGCACCTTGTCCTGGGTGATGCGGTCGATCATGGCGTAGGCGATGCCGACGGAGAGCGGGTTCCAGGCGGCGATGCCGGGGCGGGTCTTGAAGCGTTCATACACTTCCACGCCGCGTTCGACTTCGTATTGGGTTTCGCCTTCGTCCCAGGTGAGCTTGACGCCGTTGACGCCGCCGTCGCGGGTGTTGATGAGGTTGAGGTAGTCGATGAAGCCGCCGAAGAAGCCCGTGCCGCCGGCGGCGTAGGGGCCGACGCGGTAGCTTTGCAGCGGGAAGAATTGTTCATCGGCGCGGGCCGTGGCCAGGCCGGCGGTGGTGAGCGTCACGGCGGCGACGGCGGCCGTGAAAGCGGCCTTGCGCAGTGAGGCGAAGGAGGAGCGGAGGATTGTCATGGGAGGTTTCAGACGGTGGTTTTCGAGGGTTGTGAGCTTTGCAGACGTTTCCTGAGCCGGTCGCCAAGCGCTACGAGTCCGTTGGGTTCCACGATCAGGAAAAAGATGATGAGGGCGCCGAGCACGATGCGCTGGCTCATGTCGAGCACGCCCGAGTCGAAGACGCCGCCGAAGAAAAAGCCGCCGAGGCGCGATAGGATGAGCGGGAACACCACGATCAGGGCGGCGCCAAAAAATGCGCCGCGGATCGAGGCGAGTCCGCCGATGATTATCATGAAGAGAATCTGAAACGACCGATCCAGGTTGAAACCCGCCGGTTCCACTGTGCGCAAGTAGGCGAAGGCCCAGAGTGCGCCCGCCACGCCGATGATGAACGACGAGAGGGCGAAGGCCAAAAGCTTGGTCCGCAGCACGGACACGCCAATGACCTTGGCGGCGAGTTCGTGGTCGCGCACGGCGATGAAGTTGTGCCCGGTCTGGGTCTTGAGCAGGCGGCGGGTGAGCGCCGTCAGCACGACGACTATGGTGAGCGCGAAGAGATAGCGGCCGACGGGTTTATCAAACGAGATGCCGAGAACGGTGAGAGACGGGGCGTCGATCACGCCGGAGGGGTTGTTGTTTGAGAACCAGCCGAATTTGTTCAGCGTCCACTGCACGAAGAACTGGGCGGCGAGCGTCGAGACGGCCAGATAGAAGCCGCGCAGCCGGAGGCTTGGCAGGCCGAAGACGATGCCGACGACCGCCGAGGAAACGCCCGCCAGGAAAATGCTCACGACCAGCGGCAGGCCGTGGATACGGAGGTTGAAGTTGTAGGCGGCAAACGCGCCCACCGCCATGAAGGCTGCCGAGCCCAGGGAAAGCTGGCCGGTGTAACCGGTGAGAAGATTCAAGCCCAGCGCCGCGAGCGAGAGCGCTAGGAAGGGCGTGAGAATCGCCTCAAAGAGATAGGTGCCATGGACAAACGGGACGACTCCGTAGGCGACGACGAGCACCGCGACCGGCCAGAACCAGGCGGGAGCTGAAATGGGGCGCGATGTTGAAGCGGAAAGTGTGGCGGTTGTCATGGATCAGGCCCTTTCCACGAGTTTTTGCCCGAACAGGCCGGCGGGTCGCACGAGCAGGAATGCGAGCGCGATGACGTAGGCGAACCAGCTTTCGATGCCGCCGCCGACATACGGCCCGAGATAGACCTCGGCGAGTTTCTCGGAGGCACCGATCAGCAGTCCGCCGACGATGGCGCCGAGGATAGAGTCAAAGCCTCCAAGCACGAGGACCGGGAGGGCTTTCAACACCACGAGCGAAAGGGAAAACTGCACCCCGAGTCGTGCGCCCCAAAGAAGCCCCGCGACCAGTGCGACCACGCCTGCCGCCGCCCACACCGTCGCCCAGATGCGTGGCAGTCTCAGCCCGATGGCGAACGCTGCGAACTGGTCGTCGGCCACGGCGCGAAACGCCAGGCCGATGCGCGTGTAACGAAAAAATGCGGTGAGCAGCGCGACCATCGTCGCGGCGATGCCAGCGGCGAACAGGTCGAATTTGCTGATGAAAACTCCTCCCACGGTGATGGGTGTGTCGTCGATTCCCAGATCAAGCGCGTGCACCTGCGTTCCCCAGAGTAGCTGGGCGGCGCCCTCGATCATATAGGACAGCCCGAGAGTCGCCATGAAGAGCGTGATCGGTGGCTTGTTGACGAGCGGACGCAGGACGGTGCGCTCGATCGCCAGCCCGAGCACAATCATGACGGCGAGCGTGACGAGCAGCGCCACGGAGAAGGGCACGCCGCGCTCCACGAGGCTCACAAACGTGAGCGCCGCAAACAACAGCATGGAACCCTGGGCGAAATTCAGGACGCCCGAGGTTTTATAGATCAGCACGAAGCCGATCGCCACGAGCGAATACATGACGCCCGAGAGCAGTCCGCCCACGAGAACTTCCAGGAAGAATTGAGAGTCGAAACCGTTCATCAGATGTTGTCGTTGAAAACTTCGTCGTCGTGTGCGACGCCGAGATAGGCGTCGATGACGACTGGGTTGACGCGGATTTCCGCGGGCGTGCCGTCGGCGATTTTTCGTCCGTAATCGAGGACGGTGATTTTGTCGGAAAGACCCATGACGACGCCGATATCGTGCTCGATCAGCACCACGGTCGTGCCGAACTCGTCGCGGACGGCGCGGATGTAGCCGGCCATTTCCTGTTTTTCGCCGGCGGTCATGCCGGCCATCGGTTCGTCGAGGAGCAGGAGTTGCGGGCGAGCCACGAGTGCGCGGGCGAGCTCGACGCGTTTTTGCAGGCCATACGAGAGCGTGTTGACGAGTTTTTCGCGGTGCGCGCCGAGGTGGAGGAACTCGATGATCGCGGCGGTGCGGGCGTGGGCATCGGCTTGCTCGCGGCGGGCGCGGGCGAGCCCGATGAGTTGCTCTACGAAGCCGGCGCGCCTTGCGGGAGCACGGGCGATGACGATGTTGTCGAATACGGACAGGCCCTTGAAGAGGGCGAGATTTTGAAACGTGCGCGCGACGCCGAGCTGGGCGAGTTGTTGCGTGGGCACGCGCTTGAAACTGCGGGCGCCGAGCCACACGCGGCCGCGATCTGGGCGGTAGATGCCGCTGATGATGTTGATGAGCGAACTTTTGCCGGCGCCGTTGGGGCCGATGATCGCGCGGATTTCGCCCGACGGCACGACGAGATCGACCTCCGCGATGGCCGTCACCCCGCCAAACGCCAGGGTGACGGCTTCGAGTTTAAGGGCGGGCGAGGCTGCGGGCGCGCCCCGAGGCGGGCGAACGGCTTCAGTTTCGTTAACCGTGTAGCCGGCGCCCGTGGTGGCGGCCGCCGCCGACGACGAGGCGATGGCCTCGTCGGGCGCGGTGATGGAATGGTGAAGAAGTTCGCTCATCAGGGGAACGGTTGCGATGGGCGCCGGTTTAGAAACTCACCCCGGTCGAGAAGGTGAACAGGTTCTGGCTGTGGTCGCCGCCCGGGGCGATGGCGGCCAGATTGTCACCGAGATAGTAATACAGATATCCGGCCGAGGCGGTCCACTTGCCATACTGCGGAGCGATGAAGTTTAGTGAGGCGGTGAACTGGGGGCCAAACGCCACGTAGCCGACGGTGTTGCCGGCGTAGAATTTGTTACCAAGACCGGCTTTGATGACGAAGGCGGCGTTGACCGGTGCCTGGGATTTTTTGAAGAGCGTGGTGTTGGGGCTGATGCCCGGTTCGAAATACCAGGCCTTCGCGCGAAGCCCTGCTTGGCCGTCGTCGGGCAATTCGTAGAGGAAGGTGAAGTGAGGCTGGAGGGAGAAGTTTTCAGCCAGCAGGCCGCTGTCGTCGTAGCTCAGTGTGCTGTTGATGAACTGGCCGTCTTTGTAGCCATCGGCCGGACTGAGGTAGCGGTTCCAAACCGACGTCAGCGAAAAGCGTTTCGCGAACTGCACGTTGAAGCCGAAGGCGTAGTCGAACTCGGTGAAATGCTTGTTTCCGCTGGTCGCGGCGGAGACATCCTTGTTGGTGCTGACGTCGGACCACAGGTTGAGCTGGAGGGAGATTTTGTTAATGAAGCCGTCGCCCTCGAAAACCTTGGCGTTTAAGTCCAGATAGGGCTGAAAGGTGACGCCATCGTTTTGAACAATGATGCCGCGCGTGTTGTATTGGTTGGCGGTTGTGACGCCAAAATCGCCCGAAAAAATGGACGGCGGCGGGGGGGCGCTAATCGGCGCAGCGGCGGTGGTGGCGTCGGCCGCAGAGACGGCGAACGGCGCGGCAATTAAGGTGAAACTGAGGGAGCTTTTACGAAGGGTTTGGATGAGTTGAGCTGGGTTCATGGATTTTGACATTAGTGTTTTGACAAACATACTATGCATTCGTCGTGCCAATGAATTTAACTCATTTAAAACCAATATTTTAAATTTAACATGGGCGGCGAGTTGTTCGCCAAACAGCAGTTTGGTCTGCGAACTGTCCAGCTAGGCGCACCAGCGGTGAATTTAAGCATG
>JAHFTG010000181.1 GCA_023269455.1 Opitutaceae bacterium
AGCCACGGAATCCACGGATGGCTTCGTCAGGGTCGGGGCGGCCGTGAAACACGAGGATGCGGCAACCTTTCGGGGGCTTGGGAGAAACGAAGAGATTGAAGGGGAAGAGGGGGCGGCAGTGGCGTTTGTAGCTGCGCGCCCATTCGTCGGGCCACCAGTGGACTTCCTTCATCGCGTAGGTGAGGAAGGCCTGCTCGGTGTTGAAGACGGTGCGATCTTCGGCGCGTTGGATTTCGCGCAGGAAGGTTTCGTAGATATAGTTGGAGGAACCCGCCTCGAAGCGGAAGATGGAGGAATTGCCGACGTGAGGGCGCTGGCCGACGAGTTCTTTGCGGGCTTTTACCCAGTTGTGGATGATGCAGTTTTTGCCCGGCTGGTAGTCGAAGAAGCAGCCGATGTCGTCCATGATGGCGACGTCGAGGTCGAGGAAGAGGGTGGGGCCGGTCAGGCCGCCGAAGCCGTCCTGGGTGACCATGAGTTTCACCAGCACATCGGGCCAGCCGCGCTTGAGTCCGGGGTCGGCGGGGAAGGGGATGATGCGGACTGCGGGGTCGAGGCCGGTCGCGTCTTCCGTGCAGCAGTGGAATAGAAACGGGCGGTGAAGGTGACGTTTAACTCCGGCGAGCAGCGTATTGACGTAATGCGGGCCGTAGCGGGTGCCCCACTTGATGCAGAGGATGTTGACCGGCGAAGAGAAAGGCGTGGGGGCTGACATTTTAAAATCTCAGAGTGGACTTGGCTTGGCAGCGGACGCAAGCGGCAGAATACCAGCGGCGATGAGCGCGGCGAGAGCGGCCGGCATCATATGCTGCGAGAGGTGGTGGCCGTCTAAAAAACAGGCGGATATGGGTTCGATGACCGGGGCTGTCACGCCGGTTGAGCGGATGCCCACCTGCTTGCAGACTTCGGAGAGTCGCGAGCAATAGGCACGGGTGATTTCATCGCGCAGGGTCTGGGGTCCGATGACGGGCAGCGCATGGCTGTCGTCGGGATTCCCGGCGTCACCGACAACGGGCGTCAGCGAGGGCAACCAGACGGACGGGGTATGGCCGGCCGCTTTCAAGCGCAGGGGGAGACGCATGAAGCGATCCACCGTTTCGTTGACGGAAGTTTCGATGCTGCGTCCTGCGAGGACCGCCTTGGGGATGTGGCAGCGGCAGTCTATTTCGCCGAAAACGAGCAGGATGCGGGCGGCGTCGGTAATATCGCGCGAGCGGAGCAGGGCGTCGATTTTTTCACGGGCGCGGGTGGACGAGCCGCGTTCGTCGGCCTGCCAGGCGGTGGCGGGACCGACATGAAACACCTTGAAAACGGGCAGCAATTCGGCGGTAGAACTGACGTAGCGTGCGCGGAAAAAACCGGTCCAGATGCGGCGGCCTTTTTGGAAACGGATATGCTCGGCGCCGCCAAAAAAAATCGAATGACTGTCGCCGATCACGTGGAGGACCGGCAGAGGTAGGCGCGGTGTGAAACCGATGTGGCGTGCGAGCAGAGCATGCCTACGCGTCTCTAGGCCAGGCGTAGAAGGATTAGGGCGACGATCATTGATCGCGCTTTCCAGCGAATTGATCTCGGCCAGGGTGGCGGCGTCCATGAAGCGGTAAAACGACGGCGGGTTATGTGCTCCAGTTCAGGTGCCCGAGGGAACGTTTTGCTGGTCGTAGAGCGCGCGATAGAGTGGGTTGTCCGCATAGAGCCCGGCGTGATCGCCCTTGGCGATGATCCGGCCGTCTTGAAAAACGAGGATCAGGGTGGCGTCGCGGATGGTGCTGAAGCGGTGCGCGATGATCAG
The DNA here is from genome assembly GCA_023269455.1 of Opitutaceae bacterium. Classification (GTDB taxonomy): domain Bacteria; phylum Verrucomicrobiota; class Verrucomicrobiia; order Opitutales; family Opitutaceae; genus Rariglobus. The sequence goes on from JAHFTG010000181.1 coordinate 1,793, forward strand.
CACGGTCTTGCCTACGACGAGTTTTTTGAGCGCCTGCTGGATGGCGGCCTCGCTCTCGCTGTCGAGCGCGCTGGTGGCCTCGTCGAGGATGAGGAGCGGAGCGTTGCGCAGAAAGGCGCGCGCGACGGCGATGCGCTGGCGCTGTCCGCCGGAGAGGCTGGCACCGCGTTCGCCGACGATGGTGTCGTAGCCTTGGGGAAGATTGAGGATGAATTCGTGGGCGAAGGCGTTGCGGGCGGCCTGCTCGACCTCGGCGCGGGTGGCGTCGTGGCGGCCGAGGAGGAGGTTGTTGTAGATCGTGTCGTTGAAGAGCACGGGCTCCTGGGAGACGATGGCGATGTTGCGCCGGAGGTCGGCAAGCGTCACGTCGCGCAGATCGACGCCATCGAGCGTGATGTGTCCGGCGGTCACGTCGTAGAAGCGCGGGACGAGGTTGGCGAAGGTGGACTTGCCTGCACCGCTCGGGCCGACAAGGGCACAGGTGGTGCCGGCGGGAATCGAGACACTTACGTTGCGCAGGGCGGCGGTGTCGTTGTCGTAGGTGAGGGAAACGTTTTCGAAGGCGAGGTGGCCGTGCGCGCGGGCGAGCGGCTTGGGGTGCGCGGGGTCGGTGATGGTCACGGGCGCGTTTAAAACAACTTCGAGGCGGTCGAGGGCGGCGGAGCCAATTTTGGTGATGTTCTGGAGCGCGCCGAGTTTCTTGATCGGATCGTAGCAGGTGAAGAGCGCGGTGATGATCGAGATGAACGAGGATTGGGAGAGGCCGGTCTTGTAGGCGTAAACGAGGGTGATCGAAATGCCGACGGCGGAGATGATCTCGATCGAGGGCGTGAGCCCCTGGGTGTATTTGGTCACTTTCATCTGGGAGGTGAGCAAGGAGCGCGTGATCAGGCCGAGGCGGTCGGTCTCGCGTTTTTCCAGGCCGAAAGCGCGCACCTCGCGGGCGGCGTTGAGGTTTTCACTGAAGCGTTCGCTGACCTGACCGAGATGGCCTTGAACTTGGCGGGCGCGGTTGATGAGACGCTTGCCGATATAGCGAATAGGCAGGACCGAAAGGGGGATGATGGCCATCGTCACGAGCACGAGCAGCACGCCGCGTTCGCTGTAGGAAAGATAGGCGAGGTAGCTGAGCGCGCCGATGAGCGTGGTGGGCTGCTTGAAGATGTCGTTAGCGAAGGTGGTTAACGCGACTTGCAGCGTCTGGGTGTCGGTCATGCCGCGCGAGATTAGGTCGCCGGTCTTTTGTTTGTGGAGAAACGATAGCGGAAGAACCTGCAGCTTGCGGAAGTAATCGAGGCGCAGGGCCTCCAGCACGCGGGTGCCCGCGTATTGGATGAGGTAGCTGTTGAAGTAGCCGGCGACTCCGCGGATCAAAAAAATCGTGGGCAGCCACAGGGCGAGCAAAAGGAGCTGCGTATCGGTGAGCCGAATGGCGTGTTCGCCGAAAATCTTAGGGAAAACCATCTTCACCATCAGCGGCAAACCGGCGCCGTTGGCCGCGCCGTAGAGGACGCCGCAGAGCAACGCGCCGATGATCGGGCCGCGCACGGTCTTGAGGTAGGAAAAATAGGGGCGGAATCGGCGCATCGGGAATTTGTTATGCCGCTTGAGCGAGGGGGGCTAGGCAAGGTTTATTCTTGGCGGCGCCGGACTGCGTGCGGACGGGCCGCCAACTTTCAACTTGCTGCGTTTACGAGCGGGCCGCGATAGTCCGCGTTTAAGATAATCACCATGCTCGATCCCAAAATCCTTCGTGAATCGCCGGACCTCGTCCGCGCGGCGCTCGCCAAAAAACATCTGACGGTCGATCTCGATGCCATTCTGGCATTGGACGAGGAGTGGCGTGTCAAGCTCCAGCAAGTCGAAGGGTTGCGCGGACTTCAAAAGGCGGCCAACGCCGAGATGGCCAAGCTGCCCAAGGGGTCGCCTGAGTTTATCGCCAAGGTTCAGGAGATGAAGGCGGTGTCCGCCCAGGTGAAGGATGGTGACGTGGTGCTGAAGGAGTTGGAGGAGCGGCTGAAGCAGGCGATGATGACTCTGCCCAATCTTCCGCATGCCAGCGTCCCCGAGGGGCGTCTGCCTGAGGACAACGTGGTGTTCGCCGAGCATGGCGACGTGAACGCGCTTTCGCCGCACGCGGTGGCGCATTGGGAGATCGCGGGGTTCGAGAAACTTTTCGACTTCGCGCGCGGGGCGAAGGTCACGGGCGCGGGCTTTCCGTTTTACGTGGGTGACGCGGCGCGGCTCGTGCGGGCGTTGCTTCATTTCTTTTTGGATGAGAATGGCAAGGCCGGCTATGTGGAGGTGAATCCGCCGATCTTCGTCAACGCCGCCAGCGCCACTGCGACGGGACAGTTGCCCGACAAGGAGGGCCAGATGTATGAAGCGCCCGTGGACGGTTTTTATGCCGTGCCGACGGCCGAGGTGCCGCTTACGAATTTCTTTCGCGATGAGATCATTGATGAGGCGCTGCTGCCGGTTTACCGCTGCGCCTATACGCCGTGTTTCCGCCGCGAGGCGGGCAGTTACGGCAAGGATGTGCGCGGGCTGAACCGGCTCCATCAGTTCGACAAGGTCGAGTTGTTGAAGTGGGTGCATCCGGCGACGAGTTACGACGAATTGGACAAGCTGCGCGGCGACGCCGAGAGTCTGTTGCGCAAGCTTGGGCTGCCTTATCGCGTGCTGCTGATGTGCGGGGGTGACCTCGGTTTCGCTCAGTCAAAAAAATACGATCTCGAAGTCTGGTCCGCTGGTCAAAAGCGTTGGCTCGAAGTGTCGAGCTGTTCGAATTTCGAGACGTTTCAGGCGCGGCGCGCGCAGATTCGTTTCCGCGGCAAGGACGGCAAGCCGGAGCTCGTGCATACGATCAACGGCTCCGGCCTCGCGGTGCCGCGGGTGTTGGCCGCTCTCTTGGAAAACAATCTCCAGGCGGATGGCCGCGTGAAAATCCCTTCCGTGCTCGTGCCGTATTTCGGCAAGGAATTCCTCAGTTTTAACTGAGGGCTGAGCACGTCGGCCATGCACGGGGTTCCATAAAAATGTCCACCTCGTCTTCCTGGCCCAGTCTTGCCACCGCGCTGGGCGCGCGCATCCCGCGCGAGGCATTGCACCTTGCGGTGACTCGTTGGGCGGATGCGTCTCACGACGCTCAAGAGCCGTGCTGGGCGGTGGCGTTTTCAGGTGGGGCGGATTCGCTCGCGCTGCTGTTGTTGGTGTGGGCGCATTGGCCGGAGCGGCGCGGGCGGCTGGTGGCGCTGCATTTTAACCACCGGTTGCGCGGACGGGCGTCGGCGGCGGACGCCGTGTTTTGTCGGCGCGTGTGCGCGGCGTTGGGGGTCACTTTTGCGGCGGGCGAGTGGAAGCAGGCGAGGAAGGGCGCGAG
>JAHFTG010000182.1 GCA_023269455.1 Opitutaceae bacterium
GGACACCCATGATCGTTATCCACTGGAGTTGCCCGGGCTTTTGCGCGTTGCCGACGAGATCTGGCACCTCGGCGATGTGTGCGCGCCGGAGACGTTGGTGGAATTTGAAATGCTCGGCGTGCCGTTGCGCGTGGTGTTGGGCAACAACGACGGTTTCGTGGGCTGGCCGCTTACGCTCAATCTTACGCGCGGCGGGGTGACGTTTCATCTCGTGCATATTCCGCCGCGAAAGGCGCCGCCGGGTGTGCGGGTGCTGTTGCACGGGCACACGCACGTGCCGCGCGACGAGGTCGATGTGCGGGGCACGCGCTGGCTGAATCCGGGCTGCATCTCGTATCCGCGCGCGGGTGTGTGCAGTTTTGCATGGCTGGAGGTGGATAAGAGCAATTTCAAGTGGGAGTTGGTGAAGCTTTAGGACTCGGGATTTTTTATCTGGAAATCAGGAATCGATCCGGATGAGTCGAATGCAGTGAGGGCTTGTTCCTGATTTCCTGGGTTCTGGATAAGATTCAGGTTTTGCGGGTCTGGTCTGGCGCCGGGGGCGGAGATGGTTTTACTCGCGGCTCAATCGTGAACGATCCCGGGCAACAAAATCTTTTTGGGCTGTTTGCGCCGGAAGCCGGTGTCCACAAGGGGCCGCCGATGGTGGCGGAGCGGCCTGATGTGGTGTTTGAACGCAGTCCGCGCGCGCACCGCTACCGGCTCACGCTGCGGCGCGATGGCGTGGCGGTGGCGATCATTCCGGTGCGCGGGAGCGAGCGGGAGGCGCGGGTTTTCGTGGAGGAGCATCGCGAGTGGCTGGAGCGCGCGCGCGAACGGCAGCGGCAGCGTCCGCGCGGGGCGGCGGTGTGGACGGTGGGCACGCATGTGCTGTGGCGCGGCGAGCTCACGGAGATCCGCAAGGCGGTGGAAGGCGAGCGTCCGCAGGTGTGCGTGGCGGCGGATGTGTTTCGCGTGCCCCGGCTCGATGGCGATCTGCGGCCGACGCTGGAGGCGCATTTTTTGCGGGCGGCGAAGATCGAGCTGCCGGCGCGCACGTGGGAACTGGCGGCGGTGACGGGCATGGAAGTGACGGAGATCACCGTGCGCAACCAGCGCACGCGCTGGGGCTCGTGCACGACGGGCGGGGTGATCTCGCTGAACTGGCGGCTCGTGCAGACGCCGGATTTCGTGCGCGACTATATCATCCACCACGAGCTGATGCATCTTAAGGAGATGAACCACTCGGATCGTTTCTGGGCGCGCGTCGAGGAGGTGTGCCCCGAGTGGCGCGAGGCGGAGCGGTGGTTGAAACGCAACGGTTCGCTGCTGGGGTTGTGAGGGAGAGGAAACGCGGAGTTTTTTAACCAACTAAATGGAATCCGCCAATTGGCGGATTCTCTGGGAGCGGTTCCGGCCAATGGCCTTCACGATTAAGCGGAGGGGCGGCTGATGCCGCCAGAGAACGGAGGATCATGCAGGAGAAGGGCAGTCGCCGGGGTTCAGCGCGTCATCGCGTAGGCGTAGATGTTGGCGCCCATCTGGAGGGCGATGCGGTTCTGGCCGGGGCCGAACCAGTTGTCGCCGTTGGTCCAGCCGCAGTGGAGATCGCTGGGGCTGAGGAGGGCGACGACGCGGCCGTTGAGGATGAGTCCGTGCAGGCCGTGAGGCGTGCCTTGCATGTGGGGCAGGCCGTTCCTGAAATCGTAAACGGTGTGGAAGACGGGGTGGTCGTAGGGCAGGCGCTCGAGTTTCGCCTCGGGGAGAATCTTGGAGAATTCGTATTCGGCCATGCGGCGGAAGAGGAAATCGTTGCGATAATCACGGCCCATGCGGGCGTTGCCGATGACACAGTCCTCGGCGAAGAGGAAGCCGCCGCGTAGAAGGTATTCGCGGAGGTTGGCGCGTTCGGCGTCGGCGAAATCGGGCGGCACCTCGGCGTGCATGAAGAGAAACGGGTAGTGCTGGAGTTCGTCGAGCTTGGCCACGTCGGCGACGTTCCACTTGGAGGCGATGTTGACAGTGGTGTTTTCGTCGAGGTGCTGGATGAGGTTGAGGTCGCCGTTCGGGTGGACGCCCCAGTCGTCGGCATCAATGCCCTGATTCATGTCGCGTCCGCGGAAACGAAGGCGGCCCCACGGAATGCTCGGGCCGGTTTTGGCGGTGACGAGGCCGTCGGATGCGCGGGCGACGACCTTGCCGCCGAGGAAGGCGGCGCCGCCGAGGGCCATGAGGCGGAGAAATTCTTTGCGGTTCATGCGGAGGCTTGTCGTTGAATTTTTGTTACAGGAGTTGCCAGCGGCGGCGGAGGACCAGCTCCAGCGCGTAGGCTGTCAGAATGGAGGCCAGAATCCATCCCTGATGCCAGAGGGGGCTGGCGGTTTCGTTGAGGAGGGCGTCGGTCTGGCCGGCGGTGCCGAGCCAGGCCGGCGGCGGGGTGTCGCCGAGGAGGGTGCCGCCGGTGCGTTGGGCGAGGTTTTCAAGGAGGGTTTCGTCGGCGGGGAGGCCGGAGTTTTCGCCGCTGGCACGGGCGGTGACGTTGAGCCAATGCTGCACGGGTTCGCCGTCGGCGGCGCGGGCGGAGAGAACCCAGGGACCGTCGTCGGCGGGGGTCCAGCGGAAGAGGCGGACGCCTTTTTCATCGCCGGCGGGGACGAGGGTGATGAGGCGGCTCTCCTTCGCCAAGGTTTCGGAGGGCGAGGCGGTCACGGTGAGCGGTCCGGTGGCGTCGGCGATGCGCACGAGCAGTTCATGGCCTTTCTGCGCCTGCAACGGGGCGTGGTCGAAGCGCAGGCCGTGAGAGTGCTCGCGGCCGAGCCAGGCTAGGAGGTTTTGCCAGAATTTTTCCACGCCGCGTTCGGTGCTGGGCTGGTTGAGTTTCCAGCGCCAGAGGGCGTCGCTGGTGAGGACGGCGCTCTGGCCGCGGCCGTAGCGTTGGAAAGCGAGGAGGATGGCGTGCTCGCTGCCTGCGGGGGCGAGGTCGCGGGGGTGACGGGCAAGGACGACGGCACCGGGTTTGGCGCGGTTTACCAGGGCGTAGTTGGCGAAGAGAGGGGAGGTGTTGGCGAGATCGGAGCCGAAGAGTTCGGAGGCGCCAGGTTCCCAGGCGAAGGCGGAGAGAGCGGGCGGGCGGGTGTTGCGGGCGGCGTCGCGGGCGAAGGGAACCTCCATGCTTTCGCGAGAGCCGCCGACTTGGCGCATGCGTTCGCGGAAGTCGGTGACGTTGGGGTCTTCGCCGGGGGAGGGGGCGGCATCCGCGAAGACGACGGGGAGCATTTTTTCGAGTTCGGAGCCGGCGAAACCACGGGTGGCGTCGTTGTCGGGCGCGAGGAAGAGGAGCACGCCGCCGTTGCCGACCCACGCGGAGAGCGCGGATTGCTGGGCGGTGGAAAGCTGGGCGGCGGCGGCGTTGGCGAGCACCACCATGTCGAAGGCGTTGTAGCCGGCGGCGGTGTCGGGGAGATCGGGCAATGTTTCAACCTGCGAGGGCGCGCGGCGGCGACCGTCGGGGGCGAGGTTGAAAATCGTGGTGAGCGTGAAGGCCGGATCGCGATGGAGGATGTCGGCGAGGAAACGGTAGCCCCAGTCGAGCGCGCCTTGGTAATAGAGGATGCGCGTGGAGGCGGGCTTGGCGACGAGGACTTCGGCATGGGCGCGGGGGGCGTCGGGCGCGGTGCCGGCGACGAGTTCGAGGGGGATGACGCCGGGGGCGCCGGCGGGGAGCTCGACGCTCCAGGCGAGGGCGTGGCGGCCGGCGTCGAGGCGGAAATTTTCGGGTGCGCGCCAGGTATCGCCGACTTTCAGGCGCAACGGGAGGGTGCGCGGGGCGGATTGAAAGCTGTCGAGGGTGATTTCGAGGCGGAAGGTGCTGCGGGGCGGGACACGCGCGGGCACGGTGAGATCTCGCAGCGAGAGAAATTCGCCGCCGGCGAAACGGTTGCGACCGGGCAGCGGGAAGATGGGCGTGGCGGCGGCGAGGGCGGTGCCCACGGTGTCGTTGAGCGCGGTGGCGGTTTCAGCATCGCTCGTGTCGAGGCCGTCGGTGAGGACGACGATGCCGCCCCAGCCGCCGGGCGGCGCTTCGGCAAGCGTGCGTAACAACGCGCCGAAAACGCGGGTGCGGCCGGTTTGGAGGCGGGAAGGGGCGTCGATCGAGGGGAGTGAAACGAAGTCGTCGGCAAACGCGAAGACGCGGGTCGCGCCAAAGGTTTCGAGGGCGGTGGGGGCGAGCGCGCGCCAGCGGCGGAGAGCGTCGTCGGCACGGCGGGCGCCGCGATTATCGGCGGCGGTCATGCTGTCGGAGCGGTCGAGGAGGACGGCGAGAGGGCGGGTTTCTTTTTGAGCGTAGGTGCGTTGGACGTGCGTGGGGCCGGCGAGGGCGACGAGCAGGAGGAGCCACACGAACAGGCGGAGGGCGGACAATGCGAGGCGGCGGCGCGGGGTGAGCGAGACGAGCGTGCGGCGGTAGCCGATGATGATCCACACCGCGCCCGCGACGCCGATGGCGCCGAGGAGGGACCATGCGAGCGAGGGAGGGATGCCGGCGAGCGGTCCGCCGAAACGCCACGAGAGGGACTCGACGGTGGACGTCATGGTTTGCGCGTTTCGCGCGAGAGACGTTCAAAGTAGGCCTCGACGGCTTCGCGGTAGGCGGGGTCGATGTCCTCGGGGTTGAAGCGGCGGACGGTTTCGTCGCGACGATCATCGGAGAGCGCGGCGGCGAGGAGGAGGCGGAGCCGGTCGGCGGTGGCACGAAGGTCGGCGGGCATGACGACGTTGGCAGCACACTTCGGTTCACGGCGGACCTGATTGACGATGGTGTTGGCGAGCTTGGCGGCTTCCGGAGTGGCGAGAACGGCGCTGGCGAGCTGGGCGCCGAGGACGAGATCGGCGGCCTGGGCTTCGGGTGCGGGGGTCGATGAACCTTGGCCCGGGCCGGAGCCCTCGCCGCGTTCGAGCTGGCGGGCGGCACGAGTGATGGTCTCGGTGTGATCGGAGAGGGCGGCTTGCGCGTTGGCTGCGGTTTGGCCGGCACGGTCGGCGGGAGCGAGGCTCGGAATGGAGCCGGAACCGGAGCCTGAACCAGGTTCCTTGCCGGGGGTTTTTCCGGCATCGGGAAGGGGGACGGGCACCGGTTGGTCGCCATTCGGATCGGTGGCGGGAGCATCACCGGGTTTATCCCCCGGTTGGGGTCC
>JAHFTG010000183.1 GCA_023269455.1 Opitutaceae bacterium
GCCTTGGAGAATCTCCATGAGCATGTCGGGGCTCGTGGCGGTGATGGTCTCGATGCCGGCGTTGCGGAAGAACGTGACGAGGCGGCGCAGGGTGACGGGGTTGTCTTCGATGCAGAGGATCGGGCCTATGCCGAGGGCGGCGGGGAAGGCAGGCCGTGCCGGGGGGTGATCGGAGGCGATCTCAAAGGGCAGCGTGATGGTGAAGGGGGAGCCGTGGCGGACATCGCTTTGAACGCGGATGGAGCCGCCCATGAGCGCGCAGAGGCGTTGGCAGATGGCGAGGCCGAGGCCGGTGCCTCCGTATTTGCGGGTGATGGATGAGTCCACCTGCGAGAAGGGTTTGAAGAGGCGGTCGAGGCGGTCGGCGGGGATGCCGATGCCGGTGTCGCGCACGGCAATGGCGAGCGCGCGCTGGCCGGGGCGAAGCGTGGCGGGGTCGAGGTCGGTGGTGGCGGAAACCTCGATGGAAACGCTGCCGCTGGGCGTGAACTTGATGGCGTTGTTGACGAGGTTGGTGAGGACTTGGCGGAGGCGGTTGGCGTCGCCGACGAGGAGTAGCGGCACGGCCGGATCGATGTCGTAAACGAGTTCGATCTTCCGGGTGGCGGCTTGCATGGCGAAGAGGTCGAGGGTCTCTTCGATGGAGCTGACGAGCTCGAAGGGCTGGTGCTCGATCTCGAGCTTGCCGGATTCGATTTTCGAGAAGTCGAGGATGTCGTTGATGATGGAGAGCAGGGCTTCGCCGCTGGTGCGGATGGTGCTCACGGAATCGCGCTGCTCGTGGGTGAGCGAGGTGTCGAGGAGGAGGCTGGTCATGCCGATGACGCCGTTCATGGGCGTGCGAATCTCGTGCGACATGTTGGCGAGGAACTCGCTCTTGGCGCGGGAGGCGGTGTCGGCCTCGGCCTTCGCACGGCGGAGGGCGTTTTCGGTTTCGACGCGCGCGGTGATGTCGGCCTCGACGGCGATGAAATTTTCCAGGGTGCCGTGTTCGTTGCGCACCGGCTGGATTTCGAGTTGGAGGTGGTATTTGCGGCCGGACTTGGAGTAGCTGACGACTTCCGTGGAGAGACCTTCGCCGAGGGCGATGGCTTGCTTGATGCGCCCGAGGGTCTGGCGGTTGGTGGCGGAGCCGACGAGGAACTCGACGGGTTTTTTGCCGATGATCTCGTCGAGGCGGTATTCCATGATGCGCTCGAAGGATTCGTTGACCCATTCGATGGCGCCGTCGGGGGTGCCGATGAGCACGAGGTTGTCGGTGCGGCTGGCGACGAGGGAGAGCTTGCGGGCGGCGGCCTGACTGTGGCGGAGGGCTTGCTCGGATTCCTTGCGGGGAGTGATGTCCTGGAGCGTGCCGACGATGCGGGAGGGCTGGCCGGAATCGTTGTAGGCGACGGTTTTCGAGCGGGCGTAAAACCAGCGCCAGCCTCCGGAGGCGGTGCGCATGCGGTATTCGGGGTCGATGAAATCCTGCGTGCCGTTGAGCTGGCGTTCCAAGTCGGCGCGGTAGTCGGCGAGATCGTCGGGATGGATGCGCGCCTGCCAGGCTTCCGGGCTGGAAATCATTTCGGTGGCGGTGAGGCCGAGCATGAGCGAGAGGGCGGCGCTGTGCTGGAGTTCGTTGGTGGCGAGGTGCCACTCGAAGATGCTGATGGAGGTGGCGTCGAGGGCGATGCGGAGGCGTTCGTCAGAGACCTTGAGCATGGTCTCGATGCGGCGGCGTTCATCGTTTTCGGCGCTGAGGAGACGGTTGGACGTCTGGGCGGCGACGAGGCGGGCGCGCGCGGTGCGGGCGAGATGGATACTCAGGCCGAGGAGCAGGGTGATGCCGAGGCCGGCGGCGAGACAGATCTCGGGCAGGTAGCGCTGGTTTTGGTGGAGATACTCCGCCGTGGGCTCCATGACGATGCGGAGGCGGCGGTTTTCCAGGGTGAAGACCGAGGCCAGCGCGAGCGGATGGTTGAGCGCGCTTTCAATGCCGGGGATGGAATCGTAGATGCGCTGGTCGCCTATGTAGATCTCGCAGTGGTGGTGGACGCTGATTTTTGTGCGTTGGTCGATGCTGCCGAAAAACTGCTGGTAGGTGAACTCGGCGCCGATGAGGCCGGTGAGGGTGCGGGCGCGATAAATGGGCGCGTAGATGACGAAGCCCGGTCCGTGCCCGACGAGGTTGAACGAACTGGAGACGACCGGGCTGCCCTCGTGGATGGCGGCTTCGATGGCGTGACGGCGGTCGGGCTGGGTAAACTGGTTGAGGCCGATGAGGGGTTCGTTGCCGATGGTGGGCCAGCACCAGGTGGTCGCACCGTCGGGGGTAAGGCGGGCGAGGGAGCGTGCGCCGGGGGCGTCGATCATCCAGGTCGCGGCGTCGGCTTCGAGCACGGGGGGCTCGTTGTCGGTCGCCCAGCGGCGGCCGATGCGTTCGAGGGTGGAGGACTGGCGTTCGAATTCGAGATTGATGGCGTTCGCGAAACTGTTGATGGCGATCTGGCCGGTGGTGCTGAGGTAAACGGTTTCGCGGTCACGCAAGCCTGCCCAGAAAACGAAGGTGAGAAGTCCGCAGGTCACGACCACGGGCACCGGCAGCCAGATGGGTGCGCCTGGCTGGCGGGAGTGATGCTCGCGCCAGGCGAGGGCGAGGAGCATGAGGCCGGTGATAAACAAGAGCAGGGCGATGCTCGGCGGCATGCTGATGGCGGAGCCCCAGCCGTAGGACACGGGCATTTTTATGGCATAGCCGATCAGGGTGATCATGCCGGTCGCGCCGAGCAACGAGCCGATCAGGGCAAAGCACCCAATGCGGCCTCGCTGCGAACGGGAGATCGCCGACCACGATACCACGCCGCCGGCCAGAACCAGGGCGATCGCGATGAGCGGAGGCATCGGGGCGGCCGCCGTGATATTTTCCGAGGAGAATAGGCCGGCGACCCAGGAATCCAGCCCGTGACCGAGCTCAAGCGGTTCTAAAATGAGCGAAAGCCCGCCCAGTAAAACGACGAGGGTGGCGAGCCATGCGGCTTGCCGAAAGCCTCGTTCCACCGCGATGGCTACAGCCCCTAGCAGACCAAAGCCCAGGGTTGCGCTGTAGAACCAAGCTCCCGGTTCGATCGGGCCGAGAATCGCGAGATCAAGACCGCTGAGACCGTTGAAAAACATGATCACCGCGAGGGCGCCGACCATCCCGGCGGAAGCAACGACCATGCGTTGCGTCCAAGACATACGGGATGAAAGCGATGGGTGAATCATCTAGGCATTTCACCCTAGGGCATGCTGTCGCCGCCGTGCAATGGCATTTACGCGGTCGGTGGATTCTGAATCGGGGTGACCCTCACCTGCGGGCGGTCGGGATCAGGGACCGTTGCTGGTCGGCTCGGGGGCGAGCGGCAAGGCGGGGGTGAAGGAGGGGGATCCGATGATGCTGCGCAGGAGGTTGGTGGGGCCGTAAACGAAAACCCAGTCGGGCTTGGTCATCGTGCCTTGTAACTTAACTTCCAATACGTTGGAGAATGGGCTGAGCACGAGCTTCACCGGGCTGAGCACCAAGGATTTGGTTTCGTCGAGAGGGAAGACCTTGGCCTTGAAATCGAGCTGATGGTCCTGAAGGCCGTAGTCGCCCTTGGCGTCGATGACGGCGGTCGGGCCGGTGAGCTTGAGGCTGCCGAAACGGAGACGGGAGCCGTCCAGGGCGAACTGGGCGTCCAGGTTGTTGAGGGAAAACGTGCTGAAGTTGAAGACAGTTTTGCTGAGCAGTTCGGAGAGCAGTCCGAGCAGGTTGAGCTGGCCGAGTTCTGTGCCGGTGATCGCGGCGGTGCCGTCGGCCTTGAAGCTGTAGAAATCGCTGTAAAGGCCCTCGGCATTTTTGAGCGAGAGCTTGAGGCGGCCGGTTTCGAGCCGTTCGGCCAGTGACTTTTCGCCGGGTTTCAGCGGGGCGTCCGGCTTCAGGTTTATCGCGCGGATCGCCTCGCCGAGATGGGCGTCGGTCAGCGTGAAGTCGAAGGAGAGCCGGCGGGTTTTATCGTCGCCCCAGACCTTGGCTTTGCCGGTTGCACGGCCATCGGCGAAGACCAGTGCGAGCGACGGCAGCGTCAGCTCGGCGTCGCGCAACCGGGCGGTGAAAACGAGATCCGACAGGGGGAAATCGTGGAAGGCGACCGCGCCGGTCGATTGGAGGGCGATGTCGATGTGTTGATGCGCGCCTTCGGGAGAGGCGGGGCTTTCAACGTGGCCGGCGAGCGTGAGTTGCGGTGCGTTGGCGAACTTGTAGGGAGCGAGCAGGCTTGCCGAGTCCGCGCCGAAAAGCTGCTTCATGGTGTCGAGCGGCAGGCTGGAATCCACGGAGAAAATCATGCGGCTCCAGGCGTCTTTTTCGAGGTTGGTGAGGCGGGCGAACGAGCCGGTGGCTTCGTGCGCACCCTGGGCGACCTTGAAATATAAAATATCGTCCCACTGCGGGCGGACGAAGAGGCGCGTGTTCACATGATCGAAGGGCGCGCCGCGCAGGCCGGTGGCGCCGCCTTCGGCTTGCACGAAGACGCGCGTCGCCGCAAGCGAGCCCCAGCGGCCGGCCACGTCCACGTCGGCCTGCGGCACGCCTTTCGAGAAATCAAAGTCGCGCCAGAAACGCGTCCACCAATCGTGGAACCAGGGCGAGATGCCGTCGGGGCGGAGGCCGCCGGTAAGAAGAAAACGAAAGTCCATCGTGGCCGTATCCATCTCATAGAGACCGTGGGCGAGGCTGGCTCCTTGCCGGAGGACAAGTTGGTCGCAGAGGACGTGTCCGTCGCGATAGCTGAACTCGGTGCCGGTCTCGTCGAGCGGGACTCCTCCGACCAGCACGGGTCCGCTGTGCAGCCGGCCTTGCGCCTGCTCGAGTTTCCAGCCGGGGAGAAACGTGGCGGATGCGTGCAGCGGCGCGGGCGTGGCCGGTTGGAGCAGCGTGGTGAGGTCGTGTTTGACCAGGCCGCCGATGAGGCCGAGCAACGCGTGATCGACGCGCCCGTCGAGTTGCACATGACCTTGGCCTTGTTTCGGGTCGAGCACCGCGTCGAGCTGCCACGGAGAACCGGCGAGCAAGGGGGTTAAATTAACGGCGAACCAGCCGTTTTTGCCTGGAGTGAGGGCCAGGCTGGCCGGGCCTGCCGTGAGATC
>JAHFTG010000024.1 GCA_023269455.1 Opitutaceae bacterium
TTGCGCAGGTCCATGTCGAGGGACTTGGCGTAGGCGCGGACGTGTTTGGTGAGTTTTTTCTCAAGGCCGCCGAAGGTGCTGGAGAACTCGTGGAGCTGGTTCATCGAGGCGTAGCTGGTGTAGCCGCCGGGATAGTTTTTGGCGGACCAGGCGCGGCCCTCGTCGTCGTAATCGCGGAGCTGGTGAGACTCGTCGGCGAGGTCGTCGTTGAGGCGGGCGAGGCCTTTGGCCTGAAGCTTTTCGCAGTAGATGAAGGTAGGGAACCAGGCTTTGAGCGGCATGGGGATCGGAGGAGTTGAGAGTTGAGGGATGAGAGTTGAGAGAACGGAGACGACGGCAAGCGTTCGCGCTGGCGTGCGGGCGGTGCGGCGCTACGACTGCGGGATGTCGTTACTCGAAGGGGCCGTGATTTTTTATGCGGGGATGTCGCTGATCACGTTGGTGATTTATGCGTGGGACAAGCGGGCGTCGAAGCGGCCGGGAGCGCAGAGGGTGCGCGAACGCACGCTGCATCTTTGGGCGTTTGCAGGCGGTTTTGCGGGAGCGTTGCTGGGGCAGGTTTGGCTGCGGCACAAGACCCGGCATGCCTCGTTTGCGGTGCTGACGGGGCTGGCGCTGGCCGCGCACGCGGGCGCGTGGGCGTGGTGGCTGACGCGCTGAATTTGGACAGGATTAACAGGATGGGCAGGATAAGAAGCCGGAGGATCGGCATCCCGTTTTAATCCCGTTCATCTTGGTTAAAAGCCGAGAGTTTTAGCAGGTCGTGGAATCCACGGGCGGGCAGGTCAATCCGCCGCGCGTTTTAGTTTAAAAAACGCCTGAAGCATCACGCGGCATTCGTCTTCGAGCACGCCGCCGGCGGTGAGTTCGAGGTGATGGTTGACGCGGGGGAGGGCGTTGAGATCGGTCGCGCCGCCGAGGCAGCCCATCTTCGGGTCGGGCACGGCGTAGCACACGCGTTTGAGGCGCGACATGAGCGTGGCGCCGGAGCACATGGGGCAGGGCTCCTTCGTGACGTAGAGCGTGCAGCCTTCGAGGCGCCAGTCGCCGAGGTGCGCCGCCGCCTGGGTGATCGCGAGCACTTCGGCGTGGGCGGTGGGATCGCGGGAGGCTTCGACGGTGTTGTGGGCGGACGCGATGACCTCGCCGCCGTATTCGATCACGCAGCCGATGGGCACCTCGTCCTGACGCCACGCGTCGATGGCTTGATTGTAGGCGAGGCTCATGAAAAACGCGTCGTCGCGGACGAGTTGCGACGGGAAACGTTTTTCAAACGGGCAGTCGGGGATGTTGGGCGGGACCATGAAGGGAGCGGATCGGGAAGGTGGGAACCGCGGGCGGCGTCCCGAGGAAAGCCTTGACTTACGAGGGGCGGGGATGCCTTACAAGTGGCTTTTACACACCGACCTGAACGCATGATCTCCCCCCTCTCCGGCCACGTTGCCTCATCCCATGTCTGAATCATCCGACGGCAAATCGATCGAAGTTGAAGGCAAAGTCGTCGCCGTGCTCCCCGGCACGATGTTCAAGGTGCAGCTTTCCAACGGCCACGTCGTGCTCGCGCACATCTCGGGAAAACTCCGCAAGAACTTCATCAAGATCGCCGCAGGCGACGGCGTGAAGATGGAGATGAGCCCCTACGATCTCGAAAAGGCGCGCATCACCTACCGCATGAAGGACGTCAACGCGCCCGCGTTCACCGCGCGCCGCCGCCGTTACTGAGCTTGCGGACGCCGCCGCCCGCCTGCCGGGCCGCCGCGAGTTTTGATTTAAATGGACGCCGTCGCGCTGACGGCGTCTTTTTTGTGTCCGGTGGCCGATACTCCCTCACATCCCGAAGCGCCCGAGGCGGGCCTGCCCGTCGCGCTGGACGAGCCCATCCGTGAGTTTGGCAACGCCCTCACGCTCGAACGCGGTCGCTCCGACCGCACGCTGGAAGCCTACGAAAGTGATCTGCGCCAGTGCGCCGCCTACCTCGTCCGCCAAGGCGTGAAGGACTGGAAAACTGCAGGCGGCGCCCACGTGATGGCGTGGCTCTATTCGCTTAGCGGCACCGCGGCGGACGACACGGTGGCGGCGGTCGCCACGCTCGCGCGCAAACTTTCGGCGCTGCGGATGTTTGCCCGTCATCTCGTGCGCGAACGCGTGCGACCGGATGATTTTACCGAGCAGTTGCAAGGGCCGAAGCTCGTGCGCGCCGTGCCCGGCACGCTCTCGGCGAAGGAGATCGACGCGCTCCTTGCCGCGCCCGCCGGCGGCGATCCGCACGCGCTGCGCGACCGCGCGATTCTGGAGCTGTTTTATTCGAGCGGACTGCGCGTGTCGGAATTGGCGGGACTGATGTTGCAGCAAGTCGATCTGGAGAGCGGATTCTTGCGCGTGTTTGGCAAAGGCTCGAAAGAGCGGGTCGTGCCGGTGGGCGGCAAGGCGGCGGACGCGCTCACCGTTTATCTCGCGTCGGCCCGGCCGCATTTCGTGAAGCCGAAGACCGGCAGCCAATTGTTTTTGAGCGAACGCGGCACGGCGCTCTCGCGGCAGATGCTTTGGGTGCTGGTCAAAAAATACGCCAAACGCGCCGGCATCACGAAGACGGTGAAGCCGCATTTGCTCCGCCATTCGTTTGCCACGCATCTGTTAAGTGGCGGCGCCGATCTGCGGGCCATCCAGGAGATGCTTGGGCACGCCAATATCGCCACGACGCAGATTTACACGGCGGTGGAGGAAAAACGCCTGCTCGACCAGCACGCGCGTTTTCACCCGCGCAATCAGGAGTAAGCCGCGCGCAGGTAAAAACCCTTGACCGAAGGGGGATTCGCGACGTCATCGTTTTGTTTGAGCCGCCGTGAACATCCCTGCTCCCGTCACCTCCCGACCGACCGCGTCGGTTTGCACTGTGATGCGCTCGAAAATGGAGTCGGCCCTCAGACGCCCGTTGTCTGCAAAATACCGGGTTTTGTGCTAAGCTTTTCCATGGTTCCCTGTTCCCTTCGTCAGTCGTCTTCGGCCTATGGCCGCTTTTCCTGCTTATGAGCGACAAGATCACCCACGAATGCGGCATCGCAATGGTCCGGCTGCTGAAGCCGCTTTCCTATTATCAGGA
The DNA here is from genome assembly GCA_023269455.1 of Opitutaceae bacterium. GTDB lineage: Bacteria > Verrucomicrobiota > Verrucomicrobiia > Opitutales > Opitutaceae > Rariglobus. Next base: position 3,101 of record JAHFTG010000024.1, read on the forward strand.
AAAATACGGCACACCGCTCTGGGGCTTCACCAAGCTTTTCCTGCTGATGGAAAAGCAGCACAACCGCGGCCAGGACGGCGCGGGCGTGTGTTGCGTCAAGAGCGACGTCGCGGAGGGCGATCCGTTCATGTTCCGCGAGCGTTGCGTCAAAACCAACCCGCTCGACAAAATCTTCAAAACGCTCCTCGAGCAGTATAACGAAAAAGTCGATTCGGGCGTGATCCACCCCGAGTTCGCCGAGACGGTGAAGAAGCACTTCGACTTCGGTGGCGAGCTGCTCATGGGCCATCTGCGCTACGGCACCAGCGGCGGCTACAACATCTCGTCCTGTCATCCGTATTTCCGCCGTTCGCCGTGGCCCACGCGCAATCTCGCGCTGTGCGGCAACTTCAACATGACGAACACGGCGGAGCTGAACGCATCGCTCGTCGCGATGGGGCAGCACCCGATCTTCGCCACCGACACGCAGGCGCTGCTGGAAAAAATCGGCTTCTTCCTCGACGAGGAGCACGAGGAGCTTTTCCGCAAGCTGCGCGGCATGGGTTTCACCGGCGAGGAGACTTCCAGGCGCATCAGCGACGAGCTCGACCTCGCCCGCGTCATCACGCGCGCCTCCCAGAAGTGGGACGGCGGATACACGCTATGCGGTCTCATCGGCAACGGCGATGCGTTCGTCGCCCGCGATCCGTCGGGCATCCGCCCGTGCTGGTATTTCCAGAACGACGAGGTCATCGCCTTCGCCTCGGAGCGCGCCCCGCTGATGACCGTGTTCGACCTCGCCGTCGAAGATGTGAAGGAAGTTTCGCCCGGCCACGTCATGGTCATGAAACGCGACGGCCGCATGACCTCTTCGGCGTTCACCGCGCCGCTGCCGCGCACGTCGTGTTCGTTTGAGCGCATCTATTTTTCGCGCGGCAACGACCTGGAGATTTACAAGGAGCGCAAACTCCTCGGTGGCCGCCTCGCCGGCCAGGTGCTCAAGGCGGTCAACTACGACTGGGAAAACACCGTCTTCAGCTTCGTGCCCAACACCGCCGAGGTCGCCTTCTACGGACTCATGCACGCGCTCCGCAAGAAGCGCCGCATCGAGGTGAAAGCCGCCATCCTCACGGCGGCCAAGGACGGCACGCTCGATGACAAGCTGCTCGACGAGCTGATCATGAAAAACTGGCCGCGCGGCGAGAAGGTCGTCTCGAAGGACATCAAGATCCGCACGTTCATCGGCCAGGAAGGCATGCGCAACCAGCTCGCGAGCCACGTTTACGACATCACCTACGGCTCGGTGAAGCCCGGTGATCATCTCGTATGCGTGGACGATTCCATCGTGCGCGGCACCACGCTGCGCCGCTCCATCCTGCGCATCCTCTCGCGGCTCAACCCCAAGAAGATCGTCATCGTTTCCACCGCGCCGCAGATCCGTTTCCCCGACTGCTACGGCATCGACATGTCGGAGCTGGGCAAGTTCGTGGCCTTCGAGGCGGCCGTCGCGCTGCTGAAGGAGCGAGGCCAGGCCGCCCTCCTGCGCGAAGTTTACGAACTCTGCCGCGACGCCATCGCCAACGGCGACTCGGTCAACCACGTCCGCAAGATCTACGAGCCGTTCACGCCCGAGGAGATTTCGGCGAAGATCACCGAGCTCGTCCGCCCGAAGAACATCGAGTGGAAGGGCGAGTTTGAGATCATTTTCCAGACCTTGGAAAACCTCCACGCCGCCGTGCCCAATCACACCGGCGACTGGTATTTCAGTGGAAAATATCCGACGCCCGGCGGTTTCCGCGTCGTGAATCAGGCCTACCTGAATTACTTCGAGCAGGGCGAAGGCCGGAGCTACTGAGGGCATGGCGAAGGCGAAACCTCAGTCCAGCGAGCCGGCGCTGCCGCGCATCCACACGATCCGTAAACAGCGGGTGGTACTGGATGCGGATCTCGCACGGCTTTATGATGTGCCCACGTTTCGTTTTAACGAAGCGGTCAAACGCAATGACGACCGTTTCCCTGCGGATTTCAGGTTTCAGCTTACACGTGAAGAGGTTGCACACTTGATATCGCAAAATGCGATATCAAGTTCCGGTCATGGAGGGCTTCGTAAATTGCCTTGGGTATTTACCGAGCATGGCTCGTTGATGGCGGCCACGGTCTTGAAAAGTCCGCGTGCCGTGCAGATGAGCCTCTATCTCGTCCGTGCCTTCGTGAAGATGCGCGACGAGATCTCTTCCAACCTCTCCGTCCTGAGGCGTCTCGCTGAGATCGACAAGAAGCTCATCGAACATGACGTCGTGCTTCGCGAGGTTCTCGAACGACTTCAGCCGCTGCTCCATCCTGCGCCTGAGAAACCGAAGCCCAGGATAGGCTTTCATCGCGGCAACCGCTAACAACGCGCCGCGCATTTTTCATTCGTCATTCGTCATTGGTCATTCGTCATTTCTCCCAGCATGTCGCTCTCCTACGAATCCTCCGGCGTTAACTACGATCAGCTCGATGCGTTCAAGCGCGCCTGCCAGAAGGCCGCCAAGACCACTGCGCCCATGCTCGAAACGCATGGCTACGCCGAGCCCGCCAACACGCGCGGCGAGAGCTGCTACCTCATGGAGGCCGACGATCACTTCCTCGCCCACGTCGAGGAAGGTCTCGGCACCAAGAACCTCGTGGCCGACGCCGTCTATGCGCAGACCGGCAAGAATTTTTACCGCGAGATCTCTATCGATACCGTCGCCACCATCGTCAACGACCTCGTGACCTGCGGCGCTCTTCCCATCTCGGTCGCCATGCACGCCGCCGTGGGCGAGTCCGCGTGGTTTACCGATGCCAAGCGCATGGAAGCCCTCGTCGAAGGCTGGGCGGAAGGTTGCCGCCAGGCCGGTGCGGTGTGGGGCGGCGGCGAGACGCCCACGCTGCGTGGCATCGTCAAGGAGGAGGCCATCGTCCTCGCCGGTTCGGCCATCGGCAAGGTGGAGCCGAAGTCGCAGCGCATCATCGGCGACGTGCAGGACGGCGACAAAATCATCTTCCTCGCGTCCTCCGGCGTGCAGACCAACGGCCTTTCGCTCTGCCGCCTGATCGCCTCCAAGCTTCCGCAGGGCTACCAGACGCCCATCGGCCACGGTGACGCGCGCACTTATGGAGAGGCGCTGCTCGCGCCTTCGGTCATCTACGTGAAGTTTGTGGCCGAGTGCCAGAACGCGGGCATCAAACTCAACTACGTCTCGCACGTGACCGGCCACGGCTGGCGGAAATTGATGCGCCTCGACGAGCCTTTCGTTTACGAGATCACGAATCCCGGCGAAGAGCCCGCGTTATTCAAATTCCTCCGCGAGGCCGGCCCGATCGATCTGCGCGAGGCCTACGCGACTTTTAACCAAGGCATCGGTTTCGCGGCTTATGTCTCGCCCGATGTCGCCGAGGCGACGCTCGCCGCCGCCAAGGCCTCTGGATACAAGGCGTGGCTTGCGGGCACCGTTAAAAAAGAGGGCGACCGCAAGGCCGTGACCATTCCGTCGCTCGGCATCGAATTCGACGGCAGCACGTTGCAAGTGCGTTAAAAAGCAGGATGTTGGACAGGATGAACTGGATGGACGGGATATGGAAAAGACGGGATCGGCCATCCTGATTGCATCCGGTAAATCCTGTCTAAAAAAGGCCGAGTCTGTTTTGAGGTAGGCGGAATCTGCAGGAGATTGGTGGCTCGACGATGAAGAGCGGAGTTTGGGGCAGGATTAACAGGATGGGCAGGATGCGAAAAAACAGGATCAGGTTATCCTGATGGAGAATTCGTTAAATTATACATGGAAGCATTTTATAGAATATAATTGGGTAATTAAAGAAGCCCGTAAACGGTTTCCTTCATCGGAAATGGCCCGGGGGTTCTGGACACTGGCGAGGCTTAGGCTTGACTGTAATGCCATCGAGGGAAGGAAACAGGCTCGACGGGGAGGCTTGGCTCGGCTTAGGCTTGCTGTATCCCCATTCAGGCGAATGCATGCAGGTGTAAATTTCCCCGTGATTCCTATCACGATCATCAGTTTTTATCCCGTGTGCCCCGTTTGATTTTCATGCATCGTTTACACCTACAGGCTCGACCTTTCAGAGCTCAAGCTTCACCCCTCATTCGTTGATCAAGTCACGTTAAGACATCGCCATGAACGTATCCTCTCTTTTTCGGCACACTCTTTCGGGCGCAGCTTTGGCCGTTTTGATGGGTGCGACGGCTTTGGGGCAAACGGTGACGACGGTGCCGGTGGGGGCGATGACGTATACGTTTCCGGCGACAACTCAGGTCACGACGACCTATATTTCCATTCCGCTGACCAATCCGGCGGTTTACACCCTGCCGGTGGCGTCACTGACCGCCAACACGATAACCTTTAGCGGGACTCCCTTTCCTTCGGGTGGTTTGGCCCAGACGGGCAGCCCTTTCTTTGCCCGTATTGCCACGGGTGCCCAAGCGGGTCGCACGATGTTGATCACGGCGAATACGACCAGCACGATCACGGTGGATTCCACGGACAACTCTTCGCAAACGACCGGACTGGATACCAGCGGCTGGGCGGTGGCGGCGGGGGATCGGATCGAGATTATTGTTGGGGATACGTTGGCGAGTTTGTTGGGTGATAATACCGGTTCTAATCCCTTGCTTTTTATTGGAAGCACCAGCCCTTTTGCTGCGGATACAGTTGGATTATATAATAAAACGACTGGGAAGACGGATAATTATTACTTTAATACGACGAGTGGCTATTGGCGTCCTCTGGCGACTAATGTGAATAGCAATTCAGTTATTATACGCCCTGAAGTCGCTATTAATATTACACGCCAAAGCGGGATGCCCCAAGTTTCCTTAATTATAACTGGAGATGTTCCTTATTTGCCCTATCTAACTAAGGTTACTGGGGGATCTACTTCTGTATTTTCGGGGTTTCGGTATCCTGTGGATGTGAAACTTAATGCATTGGCTTACAATGGCTGGATTAAAAGTAACTCGGTTTTCTCGGCGGATACTGTGAATGTATATAATCCGCAGACGGGTAAGTTTGATGTTTATTTTCAGAGACTGGATAATGGTCTTTGGAATAAGGTTGGTGCTGGAACGAATGATCAATCTAATGTCACTATCGTTGGCGGGGTTGGTTTTAGTATTACAAAGACAGGAACTGTTTCCGGGAGCGCCTCGTATTTATATAACAGTCTTCCGTATACACTTTAATTATTAAAAATAAATTATGATCGCTTCACGAAAAATACTGGGGCTTGTTTTCATCACATTTGCCCTATCTTCTTTTGCGCAAACTACTACCTGGACTGGTAATGGCAATGGCCTATTCTGGGATGATGGGAGCAATTGGAACAATGGATCACCGAGTTCGTCATCCGGAGCTGTTTTTAATACAACAACAGGTGAAACTGGGTATTCGGTAGACTTCGCGATTGCATCACTTGCTTTCAATAGTGGTGTTGGTGTTGGGGATAAAATTACAGGGCTCGGTGGTGCCGCGTTAACAGTTAATGGGGCTATTACCAACAATACTGCAAATTTACAGGTGTTGAATACGATTGTAAATGCGGGTACTAATGCCACTTGGACGGGTCCCATCCAATATAGTAATATCGTTAATGTTGGGACTCGCCAAATTACTTTGGCGGGAACGCAGACTTTTACAGGTTCTAATTTAAATTTTGATATAACGAATCTTTCCACATTTGGTCATTTTTTGGGTTCTGGGACTGCAACGGTGACTGGTGTAACGATTAACATTGGAGGAGCCTACACTGGCTCTTCTGGCGATACCTTTGACTTTACCACCGGTAATTTTTCAGGGGCCACTTTGGGTAGTTTACCCACGCTTTCCGGTGGTTTGAGTTGGAATACCTCCAGCTTCATTTCGAGCGGAGTGCTTTCGGTGGTGTCGGCGATTCCCGAGCCTTCGACCTATGCGGCCATTTTTGGGGCGGCGGCCATTGGGTTCGGGGTCTGGCGCAAGCGCCGTAAAGCTTAACTCGCTTTAAGATATAACTTTACAGCCCGCCCGGATTTGGGCGGGCTTTTTTATTGGTTTAGGATTACCCCATGGAAGATGACAATCCCCCTTTTGTCAGTGCCGAGCCCTTGAACGCGGAGAATGCGAGGGCTGTCACTCCTGCGTTTGGATTGGGACGTTGGGCGCCGTTTCAATATGAACGGGACCAGCATACGACGATGATCCGGCCGTTCTGGGGGCGCATCATCCTTTGGTTTTTGGTTTTGGCGTGTGTCGGCTGGGTGGTGGTCAGCGGCGGGCTCTATGGCTTTATCAAATATAAACGTGGGTTTTCGGAGGTGCGGTATGTGCATATGCTGTTGCTTCCTTGGAAGCTGGAAGATTACCGGCGCGCCAAGGGCGAGTTTGTGATCAGGCAAGGTCTGGCGAGCGCCGAGGCTCACGAATGGAGGCAGGCATTGGGGTTGCTGCGATCCGGGTTGAAGGCGGTGCCGGATAATCAGGAGGCGTGCTTGATGGTCGCCCGTATTTATCTGATGGCCGGTCGGCCCGACATGACGCGTGACACGCTGATCGAAGGGCTGAAATACCATGGCGCCCAACTCGATTACCTACGAGATGTTGTGGGCTTTTTTTTCGGGCTGGAAGCGGACACTACGGTCATCGAACTGACGAGCGAGCTGCGGCAGCGACTGGATCCGGCCACGCCGGCCGGTCGGATGGCGGCGACCGCGCTGGCCTACGCCTATTTTAATCGAGGTCTGTATAAAGAGGCAGGGGCGGTGGTGGACTCGGCCCGGCTGCGGGACACGTTGGAGGGACATTTCGTGACCGCGCGGATCGCCTGGATGAAGGGTCGGCATGAGGAGGCGCTTTATCAATTGAACGCGCTCACCAACCGGGCGCCCGACAACAATGAGTTTTACGGCACGTTGATCGCCTATTTGCGGGAAGATCACCGGTGGGACGAGCTGCGCCGGGCGAGTCTGTTGAGGCAGTTTGCGATGCCCAACCGGCCGGAAGCGTATGTGGATTTCATCGAAGCGTGCGGTAAGCAGGGCGATGAAGCCGGACGTAGCGAAGCGGAGACGGCTTTTCTGACGCGGTTTAACCGCGATGCCGGGGCTCTGCTGAAACTCGGGGAGCTGGCTTCGCACGAGGGACGGGCGGGCGTGGCCGGCCGGGTGGCGGCGTGTTGTCGCGAGTTGAAGAGCGGCGAGGCCGAATCGGCGTTGCTGTGGTTGGGGGCATATCTGGAACAACGCGACTATCAGGAGATGCTCGACCGGTGCGCCGAGTTGGCACCGCAGACGGCCAAGTGGTCGGACCAATATCGGATGATTCTGGGCGGACTGCGCGCCGCCGCCCTTTACGGTCTGCATGAGGAGACGGAAGCGGAGCCGTTGGCGGACCGGCTGGTAGGAACCAAGCTGCTGCCCGCGCAGACGCTCACGGCGCTGGCGATCCAGTGGCAGGCGGTGGGCCAGGGGGCGAAAGCGCGGCAACTGTTGAGGCACGCGGTGGAACTGGACCCGCTTAACCGGCCGGCGTTGGTGCTTTTTTTGCGCGGTTTGCTGGCGGAGGGGCGGCTTCAGGAGGCGTTGCCGTTGATCGAGCGTCTGCTCGGCATGCGGAATCCGCCGGGGGATTTACTGGAGGCGGTGGCAGCGGCGCTGGATTCGGACCGGTATCTGTTTCTGGCGGACCGCGGGAGGGTTTGCACGATGATCAAAGCGTTTCTGATCACTCGAAACCCACGGGGCTAAAGCGGTTCAAATAAAGTCATAGCCTATGATGGTGGGTTTGAGGTAGGGCGGACCGCTGGGCCGGTCGCGAATATCCAATGAGAAATGCTGTCGGAACGGCGCGCCCGGCGGTCACGCCCTACCTTCAGAATAGCTACAGTTTTATTTGAAATGCTCTACCCGCCGTTGCTCTTGCGCCATTGGGCGCCGGGTTTGCCTTTGGAGTGCCACTTGGGATTGCCGCCGCCAAAGGCCTTGCCCTTGTAAACCTTGTCCTGGTTGCCGCCAGAGTCGCCTTTTTGCTTTCCGCCGGCGCCGAGCGATTGCTGGTGGCCGGCGCGCTTGGGGGAGTTGGCCAGCGGGTTGGCCGGATCGATGCGCGGAGCGGAGCCGCCCTCGTAGGCAAAACCCTCGACGGGCACGACGGTGATTTTCTGGCCGATGAGTTTTTCGATGGCGACGATCTCGTTGGCTTCCTGCGGCGTGACGAGGGTGACGGCGTCGCCGGTGGCGGCGGCGCGGCCGGTGCGACCGATGCGGTGGACGTAGTCCTCGGCGTGGAGCGGCACATCGAAGTTGATCACGTGGGAGACGTTGGCGACGTCGATGCCGCGCGCGGCGATGTCGGTGGCGACGAGCACGCCGCAGCGGCCGGTCTTGAATTTGTCGAGGGCATCGACGCGCTGGCCCTGGGTGCGTTCGGCGTGGATGACGACGCAGGCCTGGTTTTCGAGGCGGAGTTGGTGGGCGATGCGGTCGGCGCCTTTGCGCGTGCGGGCGAAGACGATCACGCTTTTGAAGTCGTCGCGCTTGAGCAGGCCGAGGAGGAGATCGAGCTTCTGGTTTTCGCTCACCGGGTGGATGACGTGGTTGACGGATGCGGTGACGGGTTTCTCACGGGCGATCTCGATGCGGAGGGGTTTGGTGAGGGCGAATTTGGCGACTTCGGCTAGCTGAGGCGGGATCGTGGCAGAGAAGAGGAGGGTCTGGCGGTTCGCCGGGCAGAGCCTGGTGATGGCCTTGACGTCCTCGATGAAACCCATGTCGAGCATGCGGTCCACCTCGTCGAGGACGAGGACCTCGATGGTATCGAGTTTGATGAGCGTGCCGTCGAGGAATTCGCGGAGGCGGCCGGTGGTGGCGACGACGATATCGACGCCGGCGCGGAGGGCGTTGCGCTGAGGGCCGAGGGTGACGCCGCCATGGAGGACGACGGATTTGAAATCGGTAAACTGGCCGAGTTTTTGGAAGGATTCGTCAACCTGGGCGGCGAGTTCGCGGGTGGGTTCGAGGACGAGGACGCGGGGGCCGGTGGCGCGATGGGGGCCGAGGCGGTTGAGAATGGGCAGGGCGAACGCGGCGGTTTTTCCGGTGCCGGTCTGAGCGGAGGCGATCAGGTCGCGGCCGGAAAGCACGACGGGAATGGCCTGGGCCTGGATGGGCGTGGGCTCGGTGTAGCCCAAGGCTTGCGCGCCGCGCACGAGACTGGAATAGAGGCCGAGTTTGGAAAAAGGCATGGGGAAGAGTGGGAGGTCAAGCGGGTGGTTGGCGAGGACGGAGGCGGCGGGAGCGAAACGGAATCGGAATTTTAACCACTAAGGGAATCGCTCAATGGGGCGATTCGGTGGGAGCGGTTTCGGCCAATGGCCTCCACGATTTTGCGGAGGGGCGGCTGATGCCGCCGGGGGATTTAATTTAAAGCGCGTTGCCAGTTTTCGCAGGCGAGACCTGGGACGCGGGAGAACTCGGTGAGGTTGTGCGTCACGAACACGGCGCCGATGGCGAGGGCCTGGCCGGCGAGCAACGCATCGTAGGGGCCGATGGGTTGGGCGTTGGGTTTTAGATTGGCGAGGTGGGCGCGGACGAAACCGGCATGATAGGCGGCGCGCGCGTCGAATGGGATGACTTCGGGGAAGATGGCCTGAAGCTGGAGGATGCGGTCGCGAAACGCGGGGATGTCGGGGCGTTTGGCGGCGCCGTATTCGAGCTCCATGAGGGCGATGGCAGCGAGGTGGCATTCGCGCAGATGGGTTTCCACCCGGTCGCACAGGGCGGCGTCCTCGCGCCGATTGCGCAGAAAGCGCGACCAGACGTTGGTGTCGGGAAGGTAGATCACGTGGTGTGGTCGGGGAAGTCGGGTGCCGAGCCGCGCAGGGCGCGGAGGGCCTTGAGGCGCCTGGCTTCTTGCGCGGGGTCGATGAGACGGAAACTGCCGGCGTGCTCCTCGACGATGTAGGACTTGGCCTTGAGTTTGACGGAGCGGGGCATGCGGATGGCGATGGAATTGCCGGACTTGAATACCTTGGCGACGATGGTTTGGGCGGTGCTCATGGGCATACGGTGTATATACAGAGGGCGCGGGTCAAGGGCGGGGGCGGAGTGGAGCGGAAACGGAGTTTTGGACCACTAATGGAATCGCCCAACGGGGCGATTCGTTGGGAGTGGTTTCGGCCAATGGCCTCCACGGTGATGCGGAGGGGCGGCTGATGCCGCCGGGGGTTGGAATGCCGAGATGCAGGAGGGGCAGGCTTTGCGATCTTCGCGGCTCTTGGCGTCTTTGCGTTAAAATCCGAAAGCGATGAATCGTTGAGATGATCGGCAGAAGATCAAAAACGATGGCTAACCGGTGTCGGTGAAGCGGTAGCCGATGCCGGATTCGGTTTTGAGGAAGGCGGGTTGCTCGGCGGAGGTTTCGATTTTTTTGCGAAGGTTGGCCATGTGGACGCGGAGGTAGTGCGTGTCTTCCTCGTGGCCCGGACCCCAGACGTCGCGGAGGAGCTGACGGTGCGTGACAACTTTTCCGCGATGCTGGAGCAGGAGGCGGAGGAGGGCGTATTCTTTGACGGTGAGGTGAATGTCGGCGCCGGCTTTGGTCACGGTGCGGCGGGTGAAATCGACCTGCACGTCGCCGAAGGTCGCGATGCTCACCTCGCCGGCGGGTTGGGCGCGGCGGAGGAGGACGCGGACGCGGGCGAGGAGTTCGCCGCCGCCGAAGGGTTTGGTGAGGTAGTCGTCGGCGCCGGCGTCGAGGGCGGCGATCTTGGCGGTCTCGTCGCCTTGGACGGAGAGGATGAGGACGGGTGTCTGGCTCCATTCGCGGAGGCGGCGGAGCACGTCGAGGCCGTTCATGTCGGGCAGGCTCAGATCGAGGATGATGGCGTCGGGGCGCTGAACGGCGGCTTCGTTGAGGCCGAGGGAGGCGTTTTCGGCTTCGCGCACCCGGTAGCCACCGGCCTCAAGCGTGATGCGGAGGAGGCGGCGAATCTGAATCTCGTCGTCGATGACGAGGATTTCGGGTTTGGCGGGGCCGGATGTCATTCGCTGGGCACATTAGCGTGCGGGGCGAAGGGGAGGTAAATGGTAAAGACGGCACCGCCGCCGGGGTTTTCGCCGGCGACGACTTCGCCGCCTTGCGCGCTCACGAAGCCACGGATGATCGACAGGCCGAGGCCCAGGCCTCCAGCACGGGCGGCGTCGCCGCGTTGGAATTTTTGGAAGAGGCGTTCGCGCATCGCGGCGGGAAGGCCAGGGCCGCGGTCGGCGACGGTGAAAAAGACGCGGGCACGGGCGGTGTCCACTCCTGCGGCGAGGAAGATGGGAGTGCTGGAGGGTGTGTGAAGCGAGGCGTTGAGGAGGAGGTTGGCGATGACTTGCTCCATGAGCGCGGCGTCGGCGCGGAAGAGAGGCATGTCGGCGGGGATGGCGGTTTCGAGCGGGTGGGCGGCGAGGGCTTCGCGGACGCCGTCGAGGGCGGCGTTGACGAGGTCGTGGGCGTCGCACCAGTCGAGGCGGGGTTTTAACACGCCGGATTCTAGGCGCGT
>JAHFTG010000184.1 GCA_023269455.1 Opitutaceae bacterium
TATGTATATCTGGAATCAGGTATAATACGATATAAATTGATATAAGTTGGGAGGATCACTCAATCCAGGCGGCGATTTTTTCGATGAGGGTGTCTTTCGTGGGGCGATAGACGTGCTCCAGTTCGGGGGCGAAGGGGACGGGCATGTCGAGGGAGGCGATGCGGAGCGGAGCCGCTTCCAAGGAGAAGAAGTTTTCTTCGGTGAGGCGGGCGACGAGCTCGGCGCCGAAGCCGTGGGTGCGGCGGCCTTCGTGCAACACGATCAGACGATGGGTGCGCTCTAAGGAAGCTTTGATGGCGTCGAGCTTGAGCGGGGCGAGTCCGCGCAGGTCGAAGAGGTCGAAGGTTTTTTCGTATTCGCTCGCGAAGTAGTCGCAGGCTTCTTGGGCGAGGAGGGTCATCTCGCCATAGGTGACGAAGGTGGCGTAGTCGCCCGAGCGGAGGCGTTTGGGCTGCCAGACGTCGCGGTAGTTGGCATCCCATGACACGGGGTGTTTGCCACGGCGGTAGAGGCCTTTGTGTTCGAAGACGATGACGGGGTTGTTCTCTTCGTAGGCGGCGAGGATGGCGTTGAAGGCGTCCTGCGGGGTGCTCGGGTAGATCGCCTTGAGGCCGGGCATCGAGAGGAAGAGGGACTCCAGTTCTTGCGAATGGAAGGAGCCCATGGTGAGGCCGCCACCGGCGGGAAGGCGGAAGACGATGGGGACGGCGGCGGCGGCGCGGAAGTGGTAGGTGGCGGCGTTGAGGGCGATCTGGGTGACGGCCTCGGTGGAGAAATCGGCGAACTGGAATTCTTCGATGGGGCGGTGGCCGTTGAGGGCGAGGCCGGTGGCGTAGCCGGTGCAGGCGCTTTCGCAGAGGGGGGTGTTGAAGACTTTGGCGCGGCCGAAATCTTTGAGGAGGCCGTCGGTGACTTTGAAGGCACCTCCGTAAACACCGATGTCTTGGCCGAGAAGGAGAGACTCGGGGCGTTCGGCGAGGATCTTGCGGAGGGCGTGGTTGATGGCCTGGGCGAAGGTGAGCTGAGAGCTGAGAGCTGAGAGCTGAGAGCTCGGATCGGAGGTGACGGAGGGGACCCACGGCATGGCCGGACTTTCGGGGGCGAAGACGTCGGCGAGCATGTTGCCGGGGACGGGACGGGCGACGGCGAGGGAAACCTGGATGCAGGCTTCGATGTAGGCGCCGAGCTCGGCTTCGATTTTTTCGAGGGCGGCTTGGTGGCCGGCAGCGACGAGTTGGGCGCGGAATTTGGGGAGCGGGTCTTGGGCGGTGAGGGCGTCGAGTTCGCCGGGGGCGAGGTAGTCGCAGGTGTCGTAGGCGGCGTGTCCACGGAGGCGGAGGACGCGGGCTTCGATGAGGACGGGGCGCTGGGTGGCGCGGACTTTGGCGATGGCGGCGTCGAGGGTGCGGGCGACGGTGGCGATGTCGCCGGTGGCGTCGAGGGCGAAGCCTTCCATGCCGTAGCCGGCGGCGCGTTTCCAGAGCTCGGTGCCGGCGACGAACTGTTCGCTGACGGGCGTCGAGTAGGCGTATTGGTTGTTCTGGATGACGAAGACGATCGGAAGCGAAAGGAGCGAGGCGAGGTTGAGGCACTCGTGGATGTCGCCGGTGCTGGAGCCGCCGTCGCCGAAGAAGGTGAAACCGACGGCGGGCTTGCCGAGGCGGCGCTGCGAATCGGTCATACCCATGACGTTGGAGAGCATCGCGCCGAGATGGGAGATCATCGGAAGCGAGCGGTTTTTGACGTCGCCGTGGTGGACGTTGCCTTCGCGGGCGTGGGTGGGGCTGCCGGCGTTGGCCAGATACTGGTTAAGGTGGTCGCAGAGGTGGTCGCTCCAGATGAGGTGTCCGCCGAAATCGCGGTGGGTCCAGGAGACGACGTCGATGGCTTTGTCGGCGAGGAGGGCGAGTGGAATGGTGAGCCCTTCGTTGCCTTGGCCGCCGGTGACGGTGCCCTTGAGCAGGCCCTGCCGGAAGAGGTCGAGGATGCGGTTGTCGCCGGTGCGGGCGTAGTGCATCCAGGCGTAGAGGCGCAGGAGGGCGGCGGGGGTGTTTTGATCGAGCTCGGCGGCGCGCAAGTCGCGCTCGGAGAGGATGGCGGGAGGTGTCGGGAAAACCATGTCCAAAGCCTGACGGTGGGGGCCGCGCGGGGCGTGGGCAAGCGATAGATTTGAGGCGGGACGGACTGGGAGCTCCGTCTTCCTTGCTCAGTAACGGCTCATCACGAAATAGAGCATCCAGACGACGCAGAGCGCGTAAACGGCGATGAAGGCGAGACAGAGCAGGATGAGGCCGAAAGTGATCGGGATGAAAAAGCACGGCACGAAGCCGAGGCACGCGCCCAAGATGAGGAGAAACGTGAGGTCGCGGCGGCGGTTGTTGAAGTGCTGGACGGGTTTGAGGAGCTCGCCGGCGGCGGCTTCCTGACGGGCGAGATTGGACTGGAGAATCTCATCGACGCTCGGCGGGGCGACGAGGGCGGACGTGTTGACCACTTCGACGGGGTGGGCGGCGAGGGTGAACTTGGGTTTCTCGCGGAAGAGGGCGTCGTGCAGCGGAGCGAAGGCGCGGATGGGCAGCCACTGCGCGGGGTCGCTTTCGGGCGCGGCGTAGGTGTCGCGGGTGATGGCGTAAACCTCCGCTTTCTGCTGAAGAACGACGAGGTCGTGCGGACCGGTGGGGCGTCCATTTTCGATCAGCAGATAGCGGAGGGGCGGGGAGTCCATCGGGCCGCCTTTGGCGTTACTCGGAGACGGGGGCGGAGATGGCGTTGAGTTTTTTCAACACGGCGGGCGTGAGCAGCGGGACGACGTCGAGTGCGCCGAGATTTTCAACGAGCTGTTCGGGGCGGGAGGCGCCGAGGATGACCGTGCTGACGTGGGGATTTTTGAGGCACCAGGCGACGCCGAGGCGGGGGAGGGTGGTGTCGAGGTCTTGGGCGACGGCGGCGAATTTTTTGACGGCGGCGAGTTTTTGTTTCGAGGCCGCGCCGAGCACGGCGTCGCGGAGCCATTCCATTCCGGGGGTATCCAGGCGGGAACCGGCAGGGACGCCGTCGTTGTATTTGCCGGTGAGCAGGCCGCTGGCGAGGGGCGACCAGATGGTGGTGCCGAGGCCGCGGGCCTTGAAGAGCGGGGCGTATTCTTTTTCGACGCGGGCGCGGTGGAAGAGGTTGTATTGGGGCTGCTCGGTGACCGGTGCGTGGAAGTTGTGCTTGTCGCAGATGGCGAAGGCTTCGGTGAGCTGGGCGGCGGACCATTCGCTGGTGCCCCAGTAGAGGACTTTGCCCTGCACGATGAGATCGTGCATCGCGCGGCAGGTTTCGGCGATGGGCGTGGCGGGATCGGGCCGGTGGCAGTAGTAGAGGTCGAGGTGGTCAACCTGGAGCCGCTTGAGGGCGTCGTGACAGGCTTCGACGATGTGCTTGCGGGAGAGGCCGGTCTGGTTGGGCTTGTCGTCTTCCCAACCGAAGAAAACTTTGCTGGAGACAACGTAGCTGCTGCGGCGCCAGCGGCTTTTTTTGAGGATGTCGCCCATCACGAGCTCGGCTTTGCCGTCGGCGTAGGCTTCGGCGTTGTCGAAGAAATTGATGCCGGCGTCGTAGGCGGTGTGGAGGAGTTTCTTGGCGACGGGATCGCCGATCTGTTTGCCGAAGGTGACCCAGGCGCCGAAGGACAGCGCGCTGACTTGAAGACCAGAGCGACCAAGGAGGCGGTAAAGCATGTTCATGGTCTCAGAACCATGAAATGCAGCAGCCAAAATGTCTAACGACGAATGGCGAAAATCGCCGCGCCCCGACTGGGCGGGCGTTACTTTTTCGGGGAGACGCCGTTGCCGACTTTGCTGTCGATGGAGAGCGCGCCGCCGCCGGTTTCGAGGAGGACGATCGAGGCGGCGAGGAGGGTGAGGGCGTATTCCATGCCGTTCTTATCGAGGAAAAACTGACCGCGATGGGAGGTCCAGATGGCGACGCCCATGATAACGGCGGTGTTGAGCGAGGCGAGGCGGGTGAGGAGGCCGAGCACCAGGAGAATACCCCCGAAGAACTCGCCGCCACCGGAGAGGGCGGCCCAGAACGCGCCGGGGTGCAGGCCGATCTTGTCGTCGAAGAAACCGGCGGTGGCCTGGAAGCCGTAGCCGCCCCACCAGCCGAAGAGTTTCTGGCCGCCGTGGCCGATGAAAACAGCACCGACGACGAGGCGCAGGACGAGCGGGGACCAGAGGCTGGCGTTGGTGTGGGTGAGTTTTGATTTAAGGCTCATGGTGGCGATGGATGAGGGTGGAGGTTAAAAGGACAATCGAGGCGGGGCGTGACAAATCAGGCGGACGAGCTGGTGGCAATGAGCGCGGCGCGGGCGCGGGTCTGGCGTTTGATCCAGAGGACGCGGATGACGTAGAGAACGATGAGGACGTTGATTGTGAGCAGGCCGAAGCGCAGGAGCGTGGCGTGGTGGAGAATCGCGGAGATTTCGAAGGGCAGGTAAACCATGCCGCCGAGGACCGCGAGCCATTCGGCCCAGGCGCGGTTTTTCCAGAGACCGTAGGCTTCGACGAAGCGCGTGCCGGAGTAGAGGGTGGCGCCGATGGCGGTGAACAGGAGCTGCTTGTTGGTGACGAGGCTGGCGCGCTTCAGGAAGATCTGGGCGTAGTGGCTGTCAGGGTTGAGCAGGAGGTAGCGGACGATTTTTTCGGCGACGACCCGGGCGTCGTGATTGAGCAGGCTGAGCGCGCCGATGCCGGCGGCGAGGACGAGCAGGCCTTTGGCCGCCTCGAAAAGCGCGACGACGTGCAAGCCCCGGGCGATGGGGACGGGCAGGGACGGTTGCTTGGGGCGGGGGACGGGATCCCCGGCTTGCGGGTCAACTGGGTTTTCAGAAAGCATCAAAGCTTCTCGATTTTCTGGATGCGGGCGATGTGGCGGCCGCCTTCAAATTCGGTGGCGAGCCAGGTGCGCGTGATGGTGAGCGCCTCGGCTTCGGTGACGGTGCGCTGGCCGAGGGAGAGGACGTTGGCGTCGTTGTGCGAGCGGTTCCAGATGGCGACCTGCTCGTTCCAGCATAGGCCGCAGCGGATGCCTTTGACCTTGTTGGCGACGATGGCTTCGCCGTT
>JAHFTG010000025.1:0-5650 GCA_023269455.1 Opitutaceae bacterium
AGCATCGCGCCGTCGGTGAACTCGACGAGGGCGTGGACGATGCTTTGCGGGTGGAGCACGGCGTGGCATTGGTCGGCGCGCAGACCGAAGAGGCACTGCGCCTCGATGAGTTCGAGGCCTTTGTTGGCGAGCGTGGCGGAGTCCACGGTGATCTTGGGGCCCATCGACCAGTTGGGATGTTTGAGGGCGTCGGCCACGGTGACGCGGGAGAGTTTTTCGGCGGGCCAGTCGCGGAAGGCGCCCCCGCTGGCGGTGAGGGTGATGCGGCGGACGTCGGCGGAGGCGTGGCCTTGGAGGCACTGGAAGACGGCGTTGTGCTCGCTGTCCACGGGGAGGAGTTTCGCGCCGCTGGCGCGGGCGGCGGCCATCACGAACTTGCCGGCGAGGACGAGGATTTCCTTGGAGGCGAGGGCGAGGTCTTTGCCGGCGGCGAGGGCGGCGAGGGCGGGCTCGAGGCCGGCGGTGCCGACGACGGCGACGAGCACGGTGTCGGCTTCGGGGAGCTGTGCGAGGAAGGTGAGACCGGAAACGCCGCTGTGCAGAGTGACGCTAGGGGGAAACGCGTTGGCGGACTTGGCGGAGGTGAAGGCGGCGGGGTCGAAGAGGGCGACGTGGCGGATGCCGGGATGGGCGCGGGCGATCTCGGCGAGGCGGACGTGGTTCGAGTGGGCGGCGATGCCAACGAGTTCGAGTTTGTCGGCGTGGGCGGCGATCACGCGCAGGGTGTTCTCGCCGATGGAGCCGGTCGCGCCGAGCAGGACGATGCGTTTGCGTGGAGGCTGGTTGGCAGACACGGGAGCGGGAAAACTCACAGCAGGCTGAAGACCAGAAAGCCGACGGGCGCGGTGAGGATCAGGCTATCGGAGAGGTCGAACATCCCGCCGATGCCGGGGATGGTCGCGCCGGAGTCTTTGGTGTTGGCGCGGCGTTTGATGACTGACTCGACGAGATCGGAAACGATGGCGAGCGGCGCGATGAGCACGGCGACGCCGGCGGCCAGCAAGGGCGTGAACGAGACGGGCAGATAATCGCGGCAGAACCACGCGATGCCCGCGCCGAGGGCGGCGGAAGTGAGGATGCCGCCGATGGCGCCTTCCCAAGTTTTCTTGGGGCTGATGACGGGGGCCATCTTGTGTTTGCCGAAGGCCATGCCGGCGAGGAGCGCGCCGACGTCGCAAAACTTCGAGACGGCGATGAGCCACAGGGCGAGGACGAGGCCGGTGTTGGCGTGCGGGCCCGTGATCAGCAGCGTGCGCACGAGGAACTGGAGCATGAACGGCACGTAGAGGAGGCCGAAGAGGGTCCACGCGAGCGACTCGACGCGGTTCTCGGGGTTGCGCTCGCCGACGATGCGAATGGCGAAGACGACTGCGGAAATCGCGAGGATGGCTTCCGGTGTGACCAGCGGGCAGCGCGCGATGGCGAGCGGCGAGAGCATGATCGCGGCGCCGAAGAGCAGGCCGAGGCGGTCGAAGGGTGCGCCGCCCATGCGGCGGACCATCTGGTAAAGTTCGCGCTGGGTGAGCGTGCCGACGAGCACGGCGAGGACGATGCCGCCCCGCGCCTGGAAGAAATAGATCGTGGCAAAAATGATGAGCCAGAGAGAGACGGTGCTGAAGATGCGTTTGCCCACGTTGGAAAGGGAGAAGTGCGCGTTAACCGGGGAGTCAGGTCGCGGCGGGTTTGAGCTGTTCGCTGGTGAGGCCAAAACGGCGTTCGCGTTTGGCGTAGGTTTCGACGGCGGCGGCGAGGTCGGCTTTGGTAAAATCGGGCCAGAGCACGGGCGTAAAAACGAATTCGGCGTAGGCGGCCTGCAAGAGCAGGAAGTTACTGATGCGCATCTCGCCCGAGGTGCGGATGACGAGGTCGGGGTCGGGGATGTCGGCGGTGTTGAGGTAGCGGCTGAAGGTCTCCCAAGAACTGTCGTTGAGCTTCACTTCGCCGGCGGCGACGGCCTGGGCGTAGGCGCGGGCGGCGTCCACCATCTCGGTGCGGGCGCCGTAGTTGAGCGCGAGCACGAGGGTGTGGCCGGTGAACGACGACGTGGCTTCGACGGCTTTTTGGAGGAGCGTGCGGACGTTTTCCGGCATCTCCTGGGTGCGGCCGATGGTGAGGAGGCGGACTTTGTCCTTAACCAAGTTGGCCAGCTCCTTCTTGAGAAAATATTCGAGCAGGCCCATGAGCGCGCCGACTTCGTCCTGCGGGCGTTTCCAATTTTCGACGGAGAAGGCGTAGAGCGTGATGTAGCGGATGCCCAGTTCGCGGCTGGCGTTGATGATGGTGCGAACGGTGTCCACGCCGCGCCGGTGGCCTTCGATGCGGGGCAGGCCGCGTTGTTTGGCCCAGCGGCCATTGCCGTCCATGATGATGGCGACGTGGGTGGGAATGGAGGCGGACGGAGAAGGCATGCGCGGGGAGGTGAGTTAGGGCGGCGGGTGAGCCTTTGACAAGCCGCCAGCACGGGAGAACGGCCGGGCCGGTTGACGTCACCCGTCGTCGGGTGGAGAATAAATCCATGAAAACCCCTCCGCTGCCCCGCAAAAAAATCGCCGATGCCTTGGAAACCCTCGCCGGCTGGACGTTTGAAAACGATGCCCTGGCGAAGAGCTACACGTTTGGGAGTTTTCGCGAGGCGATGAGTTTCATGGTGCGCGCGGGCTTCGAGGCCGAGGCGCTCGACCACCATCCGGAGTGGACCAATATCTACAACCGAGTGGCCATCCGCCTCAACACCCACGACGCCGGCGGCAAAGTAACCTCGAAGGACGTGGAGCTGGCGAAGCGGATCCAGAAAATCTCCTGGGTGGCGTAGGGCAGGCTCAAAAAAGCCGGATGAGGGAACGCTCGCCGACATCGACGTGGCTGAGATTTTGCGTCGCGGGGACCGGTAACGTGCGCAGCAGATGTCCCTTGAGGTTGAAAATGCCGATCGCGGATTCGTC
Source organism: Opitutaceae bacterium (assembly GCA_023269455.1). GTDB lineage: Bacteria > Verrucomicrobiota > Verrucomicrobiia > Opitutales > Opitutaceae > Rariglobus. The sequence goes on from JAHFTG010000025.1 coordinate 2,943, forward strand.
CTCCAAAGGAACGTAGAACTCGCGCGCGACCGAGTCGAAGGCGAGCGAGGCGGGCCGGACATGGCGGTCGAGGGAGACCGCGCCCTGGTGTTTGCCGTCGAGGGTGTAGCTGGTGATCTTGGCCGACTCGCCGCCGCCAAGGATGAAAAAGCGGTCGAGTTTCTGGTCGTAGGCGACGCCGCCGGGAGCGCCGGTCAGACCTTCCAGAGTGATGTCGCGGACGTGTTTTCCCCTGAGCGTGGTTTCGACCAGCATCGGTTTGGTCGGGTGGCCAAAAAACAGGTCGCGGTCGCTGGAGCGAATCGCGAGATCGCCCGCGCCTTCCGGCAGGCCTTCGGCGACGAAGTCGTATTTGATATTCCGGGCGGGCCGGTCGATCACGCGCACGGCATTGCCCGGAACGATGCGAAGGAAGAGATGATCGGTGAACGGATCGTAGGCGATGGCGTAGAGGTTGTAGGGTGAGAAAAGGAAGCTGGGGACATCGGCCTCGGGCTTGCCCGTGGATAAATCAAGGATGGTCGCGTCGGCCTTGGCGCCGACATAGACGTGGTTGGGCCCGGGCGTGGAGCAGCCGGCGAAGGCGAGCAGGCCGAGGGCGGCGGTAAGGGCGAGGATATGCTTTCGCGTTGTCACGCGGGTGGCTCGGGCTGTTAGTCGCGGCATATGAAAGTAGCGTTTATAAGTGGCACGAGCATCGTAAACTCGACGCAGTTCTCAGGGTGGGCGGTGCGGAGCGTCGAGACAAAACACGGGTCCGTCACCTACAAGGCACATGGCGACCATATCCTGCTCAACCGACATGGTTCCGGGACGCCGCTGCCGCCTCATGCGATCAATTACCGCGCCAACATCCGTGCGCTCGCCGATCTGGGCTTCGAGGACGTCGTTGCGCTGAATTCGGTGGGCTCGCTCAAGCCCGACCTGCCGCCCGGCTCGCTGGTGTCATGCGCCGACTACGTCGGGCTCCAGCAGGGACCGGCGACATTTTTCGACGAAGAACTGAAGGGCGGCGCCCCGGGCATCGAGAACAACCTGATCCCGCGGCTCGTCGCCGCGCTCGCGCCGGAGTTTACGATCAAGACCGGCAAAGTTTACGTGCAGATGCGCGGCCCGCGTTTCGAGACCAAGGCGGAGATTCGCATCATCAAAGAGTGGGGCGATGTGGTCGGCATGACGGCTGCGCACGAGGCCGACCTGTGCCGCGAACTCGGGCTGCGCTACAACAGCCTCGCGATCGTGGACAACTACGCGAACGGCCTCGAAGGCACGGAAATCGATTTCGTGAAATTCAAAGATTTGGTGAAGTCGAATCAGGCGAAGGTGGACCGGCTTTTCGCGAGGCTGTTGGAGATTTTAGGATAACTGGCTTCCTTTGCACTCTTATGAAAATCGGCGTCATCGGTCTCGGGATCATCGGCGGGGTATGGGCGCGGCATTATGAGGCTGCCGGCGTGCTGGCGGGCGCGTGGAATCGCACCGCGCAGCCGGATTTCCCGCAGTGGAAGGCCACGCCCGAGGCGGTCGCCACGGCGGCCGATGTCGTGCAGATCGTCGTGGCCGATCCGGCGGCGGTGCGGACGTTGATCGCGCGTATTCTCCCTGCGTTGGGAGCGGACAAGGTCGTGGTGCAGTCGAGCACCATCGACCCGAAGAGCAGCGAGGAGTTTCGCGTGGCGGTGACCGCTACGGGCGCGCGTTATCTCGAAGCTCCGTTTACCGGCAGCAAGCCGGCGGCGGAGCAGAAGCAGACTGTATTTTATCTGGGAGGCGACGCCGCGTTGATCGCCGAACTGGAGCCGTTGCTCTCGCTGGTGTCGCAGACGCGCCTGCACATCGGAACGAACGTGCAGGCGACCACGCTTAAGCTCGCGATGAATCTCAATCTCGCCGTGCAGATGCAGGCGCTGTCCGAGGCGCTCACGCTGGCGCGGCGGGCGGGGATTTCGGACGACGTGTTTTTTGGGGCGATGGGAAAAAACGTGGGGCAGTCCGGCCTCACCAAGCTCAAGGAGCCAAAGCTGCGTGGAGGGGACTTTGCGCCGCAGTTCTCGGTGAAGCACATGCTCAAGGACATGCGGCTGGCCTCGGGCATCAACGGCTGCGAAGATTTTCCGGTGCTCGACACCGTGCGCGACCGCCTTGCCGCCGCCGAGCGGGCAGGCTTGGGCGACGAGGATTTCTCGGCGCTGATCAAGCTGATGGCTTGAGTGCTGTGCCGCCCACGAGGTCAAAAACATATCAAAACAAAATCCCGTTTGCGCGTTGGGCGGGTGCGGTTAGGGTCTTTGCCATGAGCGACTTCGTCTCCGGTCCGGTGGTGTCCGATGCCCGACAGATTCTGGAACGTCTCCGCGCCAACATGCGCGTGACGATCAAGGGCAAGGACGACGTGATCGAGCAGGTGCTCGTATGCCTCGTGGCCGCAGGCCATCTGCTGATCGAGGACTTGCCCGGCGTGGGTAAGACCACGCTCGCCTACTCGCTCGCGCGCTCGATGGATTGTGCGTTCGCACGCATCCAGTTCACGAGCGATCTGCTGCCGAGTGATGTCACGGGCGTGTCGATCTACGACGAGCACGAGAAGAGTTTCGTTTTTAAGAAAGGGCCGGTTTTTGCCAACGTGGTCCTCGCCGACGAGATCAACCGCGCCACGCCAAAAACGCAGTCGGCATTGCTCGAAGTAATGGATCGCGCGCGTGTCACCA
>JAHFTG010000025.1:5660-14585 GCA_023269455.1 Opitutaceae bacterium
GGCACATTTCCGCTGCCGGAGAGCCAGATGGACCGTTTTTTGATGCGGCTGCACATGGGTTATCCCGAGGCGGCCGACGAGATGGAAATCCTCCGGGCGCCGCGCACGAACTACGACGGCATCGTGCTCAACGCCGTGGCCAACCGGGAGGACATCCTGCGGCTTCAGGGGGTTGCGCAGCAGGTGTTCATCGAGGAGTCGGTGCTGGATTATGTTTTGAAACTGGTGACGGCGACGCGCACCGAGGCGGAGTTTAAATCGGGCGTTTCGGTGCGCGGAGGACTTGCGCTTAAACACGCGGCGCAGGCACGCGCGCTTTTGCTCGGACGTGATTTCGTGATGCCGGAGGACGTGCAGGCGCTGATCGTGCCGGTGTTCGCGCACCGGTTGTCATTGGTGCGGCAGAGTCCTGATGCTCTGGAGGAACGCCGGGCGATCACGGCGATTCTCCGCCGGATCACGGCGGCGATTTCCACGCCGGTCTGAGTCCGGTCCTTTCGCGATGATGGCGATTGAAACAGCAAATCCTGCCGATGCCATCGGCGCGGCGGCGACCGACTGGCAGGGGGAGGGTTTTCACGGGGCGCGCAGCAAGGATCACCGCTGGCGGCGTTTGTTGTGGTCGCTGATTTATCCGCAGCGCGGGCAACGCATTCTGCCGACGGTGCCGGGGACGTTGCTCATCGCGGTGGCGCTGGGCATCGGCATGGCGGCTTACAACACGGCGAGTAACATTCTTTTCATCACGCTTTCGCTGTTGCTGGCGTGTCTGGTGTTCAGCGGCGTGCTGTCGTGGTTCAACGTGAAGCGGGTGACGTGGCGGCTGCGGGTGACGCCGCCGCTGCGGGTGGGGCGAGACCAGGCGATCATGCTGGAGCTGCGCAACGGCAAGCGCGTGTTGCCGACTTACGGGCTGTGGTTTGATTTTCAGGCCACGGGTCTCGCGAAGCCGGTGAGGCAGGCGCTCGCCACGCGGCTTGATCCACTGGGCGAGACGCGCATCGAGTGGACGTTGCGCCCGGAGAAACGCGGCGTGCTGGCGGTGGAGCTGGCGGCGGTGGGGTCGCTGTTTCCGTTTGGATTTTTGCGAAAGATCATCGGGTCGGATCTGCGGCGCGAGGTGCTGGTGTGGCCTGCGCCGGTGGAGTATCGGCGCTTTCCGCTGGTGTCGTGGCGGCAGCCTGGGCAGGGCGAGCAGAACGCGACGGCGGGGCAGGGGGGAGACCTGCTGGCGCTGCGCCCTTATGCGCAGGGCGACTCGCAGCGGTCGGTGCATTGGAAGGCGAGCGCACGGTTGCGACGGCTCGTGGTGCGGCAGTTTGCGACGGAGATGCAGGCGGGCTTTTCGCTGTGGGTGCAGACCTCGGCGGAGGTGTGGACGCGGCCGGAGCAGTTTGAGTTGTTGTGCAGTTTTGCGGCGACGCTGGCGGAGGATTTTTTTCGGGCGGGACGGCTGACGTCGGTCGCACTCAACGATGGGGCGACTTATCCGGTGCGCAGCGTGCGGGACCTGGAGTTGTTTCTCGACCGGATCGCGGAGGCCGCATTGGTGGATCAATCTTATCAACCTTCCACGAGCGCGGGCGCGGGCCGGCGTTTCAACGTGTTAACTTTCGCACCCGACGGAGCGCGGGGCGTGATCGCCTATGTCGATGGAAAACCGGCGGCCGCAGCTTAACCTCGCCGAGCTGCACCAGCTCAAGTGGCTGCTGGGCGGAATGCTCGCGGTGATCTCCGCGTGGACGGTGCTCTACATGGAGGTGGACGCGTGGATTCTGCTCGCGCTCGTCACGGTGGGGGCGCCGGTTTTTATCGTGAAGCCGTGGCTGGCGGCACGCGTGCCGCGCTGGGCGCACCGGCTGGCGTTTCCGGCGCTGGTGGCGATTTTCACGGTGGATGTGGCGACGCATTTAAAGGAGCCGCTGCCGTCGGTCATCCGGCTGGCGCTGATGCTGCTGCTCTACCGTGTCATCACGCCGCGCAAGCGCCGCGACGACCTTCAACTGATTGTGATGGGACTGTTTCTGATCGTGGTGGGCGGGGTGCTGTCGGTATCGATCGTATTCGCGGCGCAGATCGTGGTGTTCACGGCGTTCGCGTTGATTTTTTTGCTGGTGATCACGCTGGTGGATGCGATGGAGCAGGGGCTGCCGCCGACGATGGCGGGCGACGCGGCGCCGGGATGGATGCACGCGAGCTGGCGGCGGCTGGCGGGAAGGTTGCGCGAGTGTTTGGACTGGCGGGTGGCGGTGTTGAGCGTGCTGTTGTTTGCGGGCGTGGTGGGGTTGTCGGCGGTGTTGTTCACGGCGATCCCGCGCTTTGACTTGGGGAACAGTTTGTTTCTCGACGGGATGATTTCGCGGAAGGCGAAGACGGGGTTCAGCGAAAACATCCAGTTCGGCGATGTGGTGGATATCCAGCAGGACACGAGCGTGGCGTTGAGCGTCGATGTGTCGGACCGCACGCAGGTGCCGTCGGAACTCTACTGGCGGATGCTCGTGCTCGATGAATACACGAAGGGGAGTTTCGGCATGTCGGCGGTGCTTAAGCGAAGCATGGACTCCCTTTCCGCGAAGGCGGCGCAGGTGCAAGGCGACGCGAGGCTGCGGGCGAACATGCCGGTGTGGACGTTTTACATGGAGACGGGCACGAGCCGGTTTCTGCCGCTGCTCGGCGGGTTTAACCAGATCACCTTTGACGGGCAGCAGGACACGGCGTTCAGCCATGAACTGGGCTTGGTGATGCTGCGGCAGACGCCCGCCAAGATGCTCGCCTACAAAGTCGAGGGCATGCAGACGGGCGCGACGCTTCGTCTGCCCGTGGAAGGCGGCGAGGCGGCCGCGAACGATCCGAAACGCCCGGTGTTTACCGCGATCGACGGCTTGAAGGCGGGGGATAATGCGCAACTCACCGCGTGGGTCGCGGAGATCGGCGCGCATCCGGATAACCCTGCGGAATTCGCGCGGCGGGCGAGTGCATGGCTGGGCGGGCGGCATGCGTATTCGCTGCAGAGCCGGATTGAGCCGGGCGAGGCGGACCCGCTGGTTTTCTGGATCGGCACGAAGGAGCCGGGACACTGCGAACTGTTTGCCGGGGCTTTCACGCTGCTGGCGCGCGCGGCGGGTTATCCTGCGCGGGTGGTGCTGGGGTTTCATGGCGGCTCGTGGAACGCGCGCAGCGAAAATCTCACGGTGCGGAATTCCAATGCGCATGCTTGGTGCGAGATTTTTGATCGGGCGGCGGGAGTGTGGGTGCGAGTTGATCCTACTTTGGGTTCGGGAGTCGTGGTGGGGCCGACGACGGCGCCACAAGGCGAATCGGCGATCGCGCGCATCCGCGATGACAGTTGGGGGGCGCGGTTGGAGAGTCTGCGGGTGTTCTGGTATCGGCGCATCGTGAACTTCGATCAAAAATCGCAAGTCGAGCTGGCGCGCGATGCGAAGAAAGCGGTCAACGAGCGGGTGCGTGCCTTTAAGAAAGCGTTGCGGCACCGGCTGGCAGAGTTGCGCGTGTGGCTGGCCAGTCCGTGGGACGTGCGGAGAATCACGGGATGGGCGGCGGCAGGGCTGGTGGCGGGAGGAGTGGTCGCGGGCTGGAGATTTTACGGCCGTGGTTCGTGGCGGCGCTGGCGCGGGGGCAAGGGACGCGGAAACGTGGACCCGGTGCGGCGCGAGGCGGGGCGCTGGTTGCGGGCGATGGGGGATTCTGGATTTAAGAATCCTGATGTGGCTGAGGTGCGCGCGGAGTTGGAGAAGCTGCGTTACGGGCCGGCTGAACGCTGGCCGGAGCCGCGCGGGGTTTTTCGGCGGGCGAAGAAAGTCTTGGTGAAAATGAAACGGAGAGACGGAGTTTTTAACCACTAAGGGAATCGCCCAACGGGGCGATTCGGTGGGAGCGATTTCGGCCAATGGCCTTCACGGTGGAGCGGAGGGGCGGCTGATGCCGCCGGGGTATCGGGCACGCGGTGGGAAGCGCGCAGTCGATCAAAGGGGAATCAATTTCCCGGCAGGCTGATGACCGGGGCGGGCGGGCGGGTTTGCTGGTCCTGCCATTGTTTCAGGATGGCTTGGGCGACGGGGGAGGCGATGCGGCCGCCGCCGGTTTCTTCGCCGATGTTGCCCTCGACAACCACCGCAATCGCGATCTTGGGATTCTCCACGGGGGCGAAACAGATGAACCACGCGATGTTGAGGTTGCCGTCTTTGCCGTGGACCTGGGCGGTGCCGGTTTTGCCAGCGATGGTGAGACCTTCGATGCGCATCGAGGGAAGCGTGGTGAGGATTTTTGCGGTGCCGTGGTCCACGCAGCCAACCATGCCGGCGACGATGGCGGCGTGTTGCGCGTCGGTGAGGCCGATGGGTTCGCTGTGCTGCGCGGGGCGGGCGGGGTCGTGCAACAGGTAGGGCTGCGTGACGGTCTCGTTGCGCGCGAAGGAGGCGACGAAGCAGGCCATCTGGAGCGGGGTCACGCCGATGAAGCCCTGGCCGATGGACATGTTGGCGGTGTCGCCGGGGAACCAGGCTTCGTCTCGGCGGGATTTTTTCCAGGCGGCGTCGGGGATGAGCATGCTTTTCGTCTCGTAGGGGAGGTCGATGCCGGTGGGGCGGTCGAGGTGGAAACGGTCGGCCATCGCGGCGATTTTTTCGGCGGTGGTGGCGATGCCGAATTGGTAGAAATAGGAATCGCAGCTCACGGCAATCGCCTCGGTGAGCGTGATGACGCCGTGGATGCCGTGGCCGTTTTCGCAGGTGAAACGGCGTCCGCCGATCTGGACCCAGCCGATGCAGTTTACGGAGAACGTCTCTGGATCGATGCCCGCGCTGGCGAGGCCGGCGCAGGAGGTGACGATCTTGAAGGTGGAGCCGGGCGGGTAGATGCCGCTGACGGCGCGGTTGAGCCAGGCGCCGTTGTCGGTGATTTTTTTGGCTTCGTCGTGACTGAGGCGGGGGACGAAGTCTTCGAGGTTGTAGTCGGGTTTGCTGGCGAGGGCGAGGACCTCGCCGGTGCGGATGTCGAGGGCGACGGCGGCGCCGTTGAGCTCGGTTTCGGTGAGGGCTTTTTCGGCGGCGATCTGGAGGTCGGCGTCGAGCGAGGTGTGGAGGTCGTGGCCGTGGATGGGCTGGCGTTTGGAGAGCGGAGGGTTGACGCGGTAGCCGGAGGGATCGACGCGGTAGATCGCGCCGCCGGTCTCGCCCTGGAGCTCGGCGTCGAACTTGGCTTCAAGGCCTTCGCGGCCGAGGGTGCCCTTCATTTTGAAGGTGGTGAGGTCGGCGCCGGGGAAGTCGTCGGCGGGCTCGATGTCGTCGTTGCCGGTGACGTAGCCGACGGTCTGGGCGGCGATGGAGCCGAGCGGATAGGAGCGGATGCTCGACGTGTAAACCTGGAGCGGGGAGTTGACGGGCAGGTGCTCGATGAGGCGGGCGTATTCCTCGGGCTTCAGATCATCAAGGAGGATGTAGGGGAGGAGGAGCTCCTGGCGGAAGTGTTTGTTGAGGTCGTCGGAGTCGAGCTCCTCGTGGCGGCCGAGGATCTGGTTAACCTGATCGAGGTAGCGCTGGACGACGGTGTAGCGCGCGATGCGCTGCATCTGGTCGATGGACGGGAGGGCTTTATCGTCGGCGTCGCGGTAGGCTTTGCGGATCTTGATGTATTCGGCGCGGAAGTCCTGACGGAGCTGGTCGAGGTAAAGGGTGACGGCGAAGCGAGGGCGGTTGGCGACGAGGACGCGGCCGTTGCGGTCGAAGATATTGCCACGCGGACCGGGGACGAGGATGCGGCGCTGGTTTTGTTTTTTTTCGGCCTCGTGGTAGCGGTCGTTGCTGAAGAGCTGCCGGTAGGCGAGGCCGCCGCCGAGCGTGAGCAGGATGGCGGCGATCAAAAAATAAAAGAAGAAGATGCGCGGGTTGTAGCCCTTGTGGGTTTCGACCAGGCCGCCGGGGCGCTCTGAATTTTGGTCCGCCATGCGAAGCCTTTAGAGAGTGCCCCGCGAGACGCCGCGCACATCGATGCCGCCGAGCTGGAGAAGTCGCGCCTGCACGGCGAAAAACCACGGGGCGATAAGCGCGATGACGAGTTGAGAGACGAGCAGATCGGCAAAGACGCGCATCCAGGCGGCGCCGGCATCGGGGGAGGCGTCGATGCGGAGGAAGGACAACGCGAGAAACAGGCCGAGGTTGGCGAGGAGGGCAAAGATGACGCCGACGATGGTTTCTTCGCGGGGGGCGCGGGCGCGGATGTTGAAGATCACGGCGTGGGCGGCGAGGAAGAGCAGGGCGTGCGTGCCGAAGGCGACGGGAGCACCGGCGTCGAGGAGGAGGCCGCCGATGAAGGACGTGGCCGCGCCCGTGCGGAAATCGAGCCGGAGCGCGGTGAAGGCGACGAAGAGACCGCCGCACCAGACGTGAAGCTGCCACGGCCCGAGGTAGTGGTTGAGCTGGTCGAGAAGCGCGACGAGGAGCAGCGACGCGAGGGAGAGCAGGAAGACGCGGAGCTTCATGTCAGTTGGCGGCGGGCGTCTCTTGGGGGACGAGCACGGTCACTTCGGTGAGGGCGGAGAGCGCGGGGTCGAGTTGCACGTCGCCGGTTTTGAAAAGGCCGTCGGTGCTCGGTTCCACGCGGGTGAGATAGCCGATGGTGAGACCGCCGGGAAACACGCCGCCGAGGCCGGAGGTCACGAGACGGCGCGGCGAGTTGGGCGAGGTGAAGACATCGACGGGCACGTATTCGACCTCGCCTTGCGCAGGGTCGAGAGTGGGGTTGAGACCGCCTTGGTAGCTGATCGGGCGGGTATCGGCTTCGAGGCAGGCGGCGATGCGCACGCCGGGGCTGCTGATCAACTCGACGACAGCGGTGTAGGCGTGGACCTCGCGGATGCGGCCGACGACACCGCCCGTGTAGATGACCGGCGCGCCGACGGTGAGGCCGTAGTTGGCGCCTTTGCGGATGACGAGTTGCTGCCACCAGCCGGAGAAGTCGCGACGAACAACGCGGGCGGGTTCGGCGCGGTAGCCCTCGGGCGAGGGGAGTTTTAAAAGCTGGCCGAGGCGGTCGAGCTGGGCGCGCAGGTCGGCATCGTGCTGGAGGCGGATTTCGTAGGCGGAGTTGAGCCGGGCGAGGTCGCGACCGGCTTCGATGAGGTCGTTGTTCGAGCGGGTCTTGAGTGACCAGAAATCCTGAAGGTCGCGGAGGTAGGAGGCGGTCACTTCGACGGGCGCCTGCATCTCAAAAAAACCGGCGCGCATGACGCGTTTCACGGCGGTCGGAATCACCAGCCAGGCGGCCAACACGAGGGCGAGCGTGAGAAAGGGCTTGGCCTGATCGAAGCGGTTGGCGGGCACGGGCGGCGGCGGAATTTACGATTTACGATTGGGAGGCCGGATGCACGCGGTCTGGGGGAAATCGTAACTCGGAAGTCGCGGAATCGGAAATCGTCAGACGTTCTGCAACACCCAGTTGAGGTCGTTGAGGACGGCGCCGGTGCCGTTGGCGACGGCGGAGAGAGGGTCGTCGGCCACGGTGACCGGGAGGCCGGTCTTCTCGCTGAGAAGGCGGTCGATGCCACGGATGAGGGCGCCGCCGCCGGCCATTACGAAACCGCGGTCAACGAGGTCGGCGGAAAGTTCGGGCGGGCAGCGTTCCAAGGTGGAGCGGACGGCGTCAACGATGGCGGAAATCGGATCGCTCAACGCCTCGCGCACTTCCTGAGAGGTGATGTGGATGGTCTTGGGCAGACCGGCGACGGAGTCACGGCCTTTGACCTCCATTGTGAGTTCTTCGTCGAGCGGGTAGGCGGAGCCGATGCGGACCTTGATCTCCTCGGCGGTGCGTTCGCCGATGAGGAGGTTGTAGGCGCGCTTCATGTAGTTGACGATAGCGGCGTCGAGTTCGTCGCCGGCCACACGGATCGACTTAGAAAATACGATGCCGGAGAGGGAGATGATGGCAATCTCGGTGGTGCCGCCGCCGATGTCCACGATCATGTTGGCGGCGGGTTCGTCGATGGGCAGACCTACGCCGATGGCGGCGGCCATAGGCTCGGGAATAGTGATGACGTCGCGCGCGCCGGCGTGGGTGGCGGAGTCTTTGACGGCGCGTTTTTCGACCTCGGTGATGCCGGAGGGAATCGCGATGACGACGCGGGGGGCGACGCGGAGGGCGTTGTTGTGAACCTTGCGGATGAAGTAGCGCAGCATCGCCTCGGTGACGTCGAAGTCGGCGATGACGCCGTCCTTCATGGGGCGGATGGCGGTGATGTTGCCGGGGGTGCGGCCGAGCATCTTTTTGGCTTCTTCACCGACGGCGCGGACCTTGCGGGTGACGGTGTCGAGGGCGACCACGCTGGGCTCGCGGAGGACGATGCCTTTGTCCTTCACATAAACGAGGGTGTTGGCGGTGCCAAGGTCGATGCCGATGTCGTTGGAGAAGTAGCCAAAGAAATTTGAAGCCATAGTGCTTGGGTGGGAGGAGACGACGCCTGCGCCGCTGAGATTACAAACGAGCGAAGCGAGTGAGTGTCAAAGAGGAAAACGTGGCTGCGGATCTTCGGGATAAATCAGGGGCGGCACCGAGGAGAAAAACGGCCTCCGCGCTTGACGCAGCCTAGAGGTGCGAGCGTTGTTAAAAGTTACTCATGGCCGGCATCGATTTTATCCAAAACCTCGCCGTGATTCTGGTGGTGGCGGCGCTGGTCGGCTGGGCCTGTCAACGCATCGGATTGTCCGTGGTGGTGGGGTTTCTCGTGGCGGGTATCGTGGTGGGTCCGCATACGCCGCCGTTTTCACTGGTGACGGACGAGGCGAGCATCGAGATGGCGGCGCAGGTGGGGCTGGTTTTTCTGATGTTTTCGGTCGGACTGAAGCTGAGCATCCGCAAACTGCGCCGGCTGGGGATTTCGCTTTTGCTGGGAGTGTTCGAGAGCGCGGGGAT
>JAHFTG010000185.1 GCA_023269455.1 Opitutaceae bacterium
CCTCGCGGGCGTCGGAGACCACGCCGGTGACGGCGGCGGCGGCGACCATGACCGGGCTCATCAACACGGTGCGACCGGTGGTGGAACCCTGGCGGCCCTTGAAGTTGCGGTTGGAGGAAGAGGCGCAGAGCTGGTCGCCCACGAGCTTGTCGGGGTTCATCGCGAGGCACATCGAGCAGCCGGCGGCGCGCCACTCGAAACCCGCCTCGACGAGGATCTTGTCGAGACCGAGTTTCTCGCACTGGAGACCGACGATCTGGGAACCGGGGACGGCGATGGCCTTGATGCCGGGAGCGACCTTGCGGCCCTTGATGTATTTGGCGACTTCCTGGAAATCGGAGAGGCGGCCGTTGGTGCAGGAGCCGAGGAAGGCGACGCTGATTTTGGTGCCCTTGATCGGCGCGCCGGCGGGCAGCTTCATGTAGGCAAGCGCCTCGATGATGCCGGCCTTGTCGTCGGCGGACGTTGCGGTTTCCGGGCTGGGGATATTCTCGGTGATCGAGATGGCCTGCGCGGGATTGATGCCCCACGTGACGGTGGGCGCGATGTCGGCGGCGTTGATTTTGACAACGTCGTCGTAGCTCGCGTCGGCATCGGAAGCGAAGGACTTCCAGTTGGCGACGGCGGCATCCCAGGCGGCGCCTTTCGGCGAGTAAGGACGGCCCTTGAGGTAGGCGAAGGTGGTTTCGTCGGGATTGACGTAGCCGACGCGCGCGCCGCCCTCGATGGACATGTTACACACGGTCATGCGCTCTTCCATGGTGAAGCCATCGAAGATGTTGCCCGCGTATTCGTAGGCGAAGCCGGTGCCGCCATTCACACCGAGCGTGCGGATGATATGGAGGATGACGTCCTTCGCGTAAACGCCGGGACGCAGCTGGCCATTGACCTCGATGCGACGGACTTTGAGGGCGCCGAGGGCCATCGTCTGCGTGGCGAGTACGTCACGCACCTGGCTCGTGCCGATGCCGAACGCGATCGCGCCGAACGCGCCGTGCGTGGACGTGTGGGAGTCGCCGCACGCGATGGTCGTGCCAGGCTGGGTGATGCCCTGCTCGGGACCGACGATGTGAACGATGCCTTGCTTGCCGGAGGCACGGTCGAAAAAGGTGACACCGTAGTCGGCGCAGTTTTTACGCAGCTCGTCCATCATGGCCTGGGCCAGCGGATCGGCGTAAGGTTCGACGAACTGGTCGGTGGGCACGATGTGGTCAACGGTCGCGAACGTGCGGTGCGGGAAAGCGACCTTGAGGCCGAGATCGCGCAACATGCCGAAGGCCTGCGGGCTGGTGACCTCGTGGATGAGGTGCGTGCCAATGAGGAGCTGCGTCTGGCCGTTGGCCAGCGTGCGGACGGTGTGAGCGTCCCAGACTTTTTGGAAGAGTGATTTGGGCATGGTGGGGAGGGTTTAGAGTGCGAGGAAAGTCGCGGGTTCGTCAATAGATCAGGCCATAATCCTACCAGAGTGTTGCATGACCGGGAAATACTTGTTTAATCATCAGTGATGCCTCGTGAGTATCAGTTTGATTATGACCTGCGCCACCTCGTTTACTTCCGAGAGGTCGCCCGGCAGCTCCATTTCCGAAAAGCGGCGGAGGCTCTTGCCGTCGCCCAACCGGCTCTCAGCAGGCAGATAGCCCAACTCGAAACCGCCTTGGGAGTGCCTCTTTTCATACGTTCCCGACGACGCGTCGAATTGACGGCGGCGGGCAAGGCCTTGCTTGAGCGCACTGATCCGGTCTTACGCACGCTCAACGGTCTGCCCGGCGAACTGCGTGCGCTCGCCGGCGGCGAAACGGGACACCTCAAAGTCGCGTTCACAGGTCTGGCGATGGCCACGGTGCTACCCGGCATCCTGCGCGAGTTTCACCGAAAGTTTCCCGGCATCCGCCTGGAGCTGGGCGAGTCGCCCACGGCGGTCCAACTCGGCGCGCTGCAAACCGGCGAACTGGCGTGCGGTTTTTTTCACCCGGATGCGGCGACGCCGGGATTGAAGACGCGCCTCCTGTTGCGCGAAAAAAACGGCGTGTTGCTGCCCGCCGATCATCCGCTCGCCACACAGCCCGTGCTGAAGTTGCGCGAACTGGCCTCGACGCCGTTCGTGCTTTTCCCGAGAGCGCACAACCCGGGGTTTTATGATCGCATGCTGGCGGCGTTTTCGCGCGCCGGCGTGACGCCGCGCATCGCCGAGGAAGTGTGGCCGCGCGCCAACGGCGTGGGTTTCGTGCGCGCCGGCGTGGGCGCGACGTTCATGTGCCCGTCCGAGGCACGTCATCTGCCGCCGGAAGTCGTGTTTCGTCCCCTGGAAGGACCGGCGCCCGAGAGTCGGCTGGTGCTCGGCTGGCGAGCCACCCCCAAACCGGAACCGGCGCTCGCGGCGTTTCTGACGGTGGCGGCTGAAATCCCGCAACAAAACTGATCACTTGATGCTTGTATCGAGCGCGATGATTTCCGTCTCCAGCTGGCTCTGAAACTCAGGCTTGAGGACAAAACGGGCCTCGCCGAGCGCCGCGCGCGCCTCACCGCGATGACCTTGCCTGGCGAGCGCCGTGACAAACGGCTCCACCACCCGATCATAAAAATCCATGCCTGCACCGGGGCCATATTTTTGCAGGACATCGTGGTAAACCGACATCTGCTGCGGCACCGGAGTATCCGTCAGCACCGCGTCAATCATCGTCCCCGCCTGCTCGATGCCTATATCCGCGCGCGCGCCTTTGTTTTTCAAGGCCACCGAACGTTCCTCAAAACTGGCCGCGCTGGTCTCTCCGCGCGCGCGCAAGCTGGTCGCCAGTTCGCGCAGGTAGTAGGCGTTGAGGTCGGGATAACGTTGCAACGCCATCGCCGCCTCGCGAAGCACGCCTTCCCGCGTCTTAGGCGGAGCATCGGCATGGGCGGCAATGAGGATGCCCCACGCCTGATCGTTGCGCCGCTCAAAATTGACGGCCTTGCGCGCCGCCGCGATGGCGGCCGGTTTTCCTTTTTCACCGAGCCGCAGGTAGAGATCGGCAAACAAGGTGTGGACATGCGAGATCTTGTAGGGAGGCAGTTTTCGGAATCCCTCGGATAAAAACTTCAACTCGTGATCGGAGACGAGCCCCCACGTTTGCGGATCATACGCCACGCCCGTCACAAACTTTTGATCCTCATAGCGACCGGCATCAAACATCCATTGGTTCGCGTGATCCAGATAACCAAACCACGCGTGGCGGCCATCCCTGCCCTCGCCCACGAAAAGCAACGTGGGCACGCCGCGCGCCTTGCCCGTCTGCGAGGCGAAATAAGCCTGGTCCACGCAGATGCCGCCCTCCTTGTAGATGCGTGAGAGTTCGTAGCTGTCGCCGGGCCAGATATATTGCTCACTGGTGATGCGGTCCTGCCGGTAGCGCACGGAACTGTAGCTCTGCGGCATCTGCGCGAGTGTGAACTTCAAGGATTTTTGCGCCCAGACCAGCTCGGGAAACGGCGCCGCGAGATCGACCGCAAACCGGAGTTCACTGGCGGAGAGCTGCCCCAGTTTGTGCAAGGCGAGACCATGTCCGTCCGCCTCGGCCAGAAATGAGAAAACTTCCCACGGGCGCATGAGTTGTCGAGGCAGGGCTTTTTGCGAAACCTGCGCGTGAGGCCAGGTCGGAGGCGGCGGCGTATCATAGACGAGCGAGATCGCCAGAGCCAGTTGGGTATAGGCTTTGAAGCGGGCGGGATTGTCCTCCCGGAGTTTGCTCAAAATAACGAGCACCTGCGGGAGATAATCGCAGGGCGAAACCATACTCCAAAAAGAGGCGGAAAACGCGCGGTCTCCCATCAACCACGCGGCCATATCGGGCGTGATCAAGCGGGCCATCGTCTCGTCGTTCAACCCGGGCTCGTGGAGGTTGGAGTTGTTTAGCCCGGTCTTGTTGATGGCCTGCCACCATCGTTTACCCACCGCCGCCTGCGACTGCCCCAAGAGATTGGTCCATTTGGCCACATAATACCACGCTTCGGCCGCGTCGATCTGGCCGCGTTCATAAGACCCGATCGCACCTGCATAAATCCCTGCGGAAGTCGGAATCCACCCGGCGGTCGCCACCACGGCCTGCACCTCGGCGATTCGCGCAGGCGTAGGCGGGCTGCGGAACCAATCGGCCGGCAACGGAGGAATCTCCCCCTGCGCCCGCCCCGAGGCAACGCCCCCGGCGGTCAGCATGAAAACGACTGCAAAAAAAAGCGCGCGCATGATGGGTGCCAGATAGACCGGGGACATCGCGCAACTCCAACCGCAAAGTTGAAAGCCCACGCTCGCCCGGCGCGGACCAAGCTTACAGCAAAGCTTCCCCTTCCCGCTGCATCCGCCGTGCGAGCCAGAGCCAGAAAAACGCCGCGAACACCAGCGAGCCCGGCAGGAGCAACACCGCCCGCTTCAAGCCCGCCTCATCCGATAAAAAGCCCACGAGCTGCGGCGACCACAAGTCCCCGAAAAAGTGAATCGCAAAGATCGAAGCCGCCATCGCGCTCGCCCGCATCGCTACCGGCACCGTTTCCAAAATCAACGTGTTCACCGGCCCCGCCGGCAGGAACAACAGGAACATCGCCGCCACCATCATCACGCGCGCGAGTTCGTCATTCTGCAGGAGAAACGCCGCGCACGCCGCCGGGGCCGCGCCGAGCGCGCTCAAGCCCAGCACCCACGCGTAGGCCGCCGGGTTGCGCTTGTGCCAGGCCGTTGAAACAAACCCGCCCAGCAACGTCGCCACGAGCCCCGTCACCACGAGCGAAAGCCCAAAAAAACGATCCGCCTGTTCCAACGCCATCCCATGCACCCGGTGTAAAAACGTCGGCCCCCAAAACGCAAATCCACCGATGGCAAACGTCTGCGCGACATAGCCCAGCACGAGGATAACATAGAGTGGTCGCTTCAGCAGACTCGCGTAACCTTGCAGCCCTTTCGGCGCAGGCGTGTCGTCCGCCCCCTCCGTTGTTGGCGCATCGCTGGCCCCGCGCTTCGGCTCAGGCAGCGCCAGCAACGCAATCGCCAGCAGGAAACCCGGCGCGCCCGCCCACCAAAATGCCGAGCGCCACCCGTAGTGCGCCGCCACCGCCCCGCCCACGATG
>JAHFTG010000186.1 GCA_023269455.1 Opitutaceae bacterium
GGTCTTCGGCATCTGGGCGGTCGTGCTGATGGCGGCGATCACGGCGTTCCACGGCTGGGGGACGGCGGTGGACTATGTGGGGCACAAGGTGAATTTCACGGAGGCGATGTTTGTGGTCGTGATCATGGCGGTGGCTTCGACGCGGCCTGTGTTGCGGCTGGCCGAGCAAGGGCTGCGCACGGTCGCTTCGCTGGGGCGCGAGTCACCGGGGGCGTGGTGGCTTTCGATTCTGATCATCGCGCCGGTGCTGGGGTCGTTCATCACGGAGCCGGCGGCGATGACCATCGCGGCGCTTCTGCTGGCGAGGCAATTTTACGAGCACAAGCCGTCACCGAAACTGTGTTACGCGACGCTCGGGCTGTTGTTCGTGAACATCTCGGTGGGAGGCACGCTCACGCATTTTGCCGCGCCGCCGGTGCTGATGGTGGCCGCGCCGTGGAAGTGGGACATGGCCCATATGTTTGCACACTTCGGCTGGAAGGCGGTGATGGGGATCGTGATCGCGACGCTGGTTTACTACGTGATTTTCAAGAAAGAGATCGCGGCGCTGGGCGGGAACGAGGCCGACCGGGGGAAGGCTGCCGATGAGGAGAGCAACGGGCGGGCGGTGCCGGTGTGGATCACGACGGTGCAGTTCCTGTTTCTCGCGGCCATCGTGGGGTTCGCGCACTATCCGGCGCTGTTCATCGCGGTGTTTTTATTTTTTTTGGCGTTCTCGCAAGCGACGGCGCATCATCAGGGGCAGTTGGAATTACGGTCGCCGTTGCTGGTGGGTTTCTTTCTGGCGGGACTTGTGGTGCATGGCGGGCTGCAAGGCTGGTGGATCGAGCCGGTGCTGAAGAGCCTCGGGGAAATCCCGCTGTTTTTGAGCGCGACGGCGCTGACGGCCCTCAATGATAATGCGGCAATCACTTATCTGGCGACGCTGGTGCCTGGGTTCACGGAGCCGTTGAAATACGCGGTGGTGGCCGGCGCGGTCACGGGTGGAGGGCTCACGGTGATCGCGAATGCGCCGAACCCGGCGGGACAGTCGATCTTGCAGCGTTATTTTCCCGAGGGAATTTCACCGCTGGGGCTGCTCTTGGGGGCGCTCGTTCCCACAGTGATCATGGGCGTGTGCTTTATGGTGCTGTGAGCGCCGATTTTAGGTTGGCGAGAGGGCGTTGGACTCCCACTTGTTGCTGACGATCGGCCTGCGTTTTCTTTGTCATCAAAACAGGTTTGGTTTTCTCGGGGTTGTTGGTTTTGGTGTTCCTTACCCATGAAAGTCCCGTTCCTCGATCTTTCGCTTCAGCATCAGGCTCTTCGCGAGCAGGCGCTTGCCGCGCTCGCAGCGACTTACGACGCCACCCGGTTTTGCCTGGGCAAGGATGTAGAGGATTTCGAGAACGCCTTCAGCAAAACCCTGGGTTACTCTCGCACGCTCGCGCTCAACAGCGGCACGTCGCCGCTCCACCTCGCCGCCGTCATCGCGGGCTGGGGTCCGGGCGACGAGGTGATCGTGCCTGCGTTCACGTTTATCTCCTCGGCATGGGGCGTGAGCTACGTGGGCGCGACGCCCAGGTTCGTCGATGTCGATGAGAAGACATTTAATCTCGATCCGGCGGCGGTCGAAGCCGCGATCACGCCGAAGACCAAGGGCATCGTGATCGTGCATCTCTTCGGGCAGCCGGCGCCCATGGACGCGCTGCTCGCTATCGCCAAGAAGCACAATCTCTTCGTGGTCGAGGACTGCGCCCAGGCGGTCGAGGCGAAGTATAAAGGCACGCCCGTGGGGCTGCTGGGGGACATCGGCACGTTTAGTTTTTACCCGACGAAGAACCTCGGTGGCTGCGGTGAGGGTGGCGCGCTTGTTTCCAAGCACGACGCGCACTTCGAGCGCGCGAAACTGCTGCGCGTTCACGGCATGGGGCGTCGCTACTACCACGACCAGGTGGGCTTTAATTTCCGCATGGATGGGTTTCAGGGCGCGCTGCTGAGCGTGAAGCTGCCGCACCTTGCTTCGTGGACCGCACGTCGTCAGGCGGTTGCCGCGAAGTATCTGGCGGGCATCAAGCTGGCCGACGTGATCCTACCCTCGACGGCGGACTACGGCGCGAGCGTTTATCACCAATTCACCATCCGCCATCCGCGTCGCGATGCGCTGCGCGAACATCTCACTAAGCATGAGATCGGGACGGACCTTATCTATCCTGTGCCGCTGCACCAGCAGGCGTGCTATGCGTCGCTCGGCTACAAGCAGGGCTCGATTCCCGTGGCGGAAAAGGCGGCGGCCACCTGTGTGAGTCTCCCTATATTCCCCGAGCTTACGGATGCGCAGGTCGAGCACGTGATCGCGGCGGTGAATGCGTTTACGGGTTAAAACCCGCTTCCCATGATCGACGGTATCCGACTCAAAATCTGCGGGCTCACTGCGTTGGTTGACGCGGAGTTTGTTGATCGCGCGGGTGCGGATGCGCTCGGATTTATCCTTTATCCGAAGTCGCCGCGTTACATTTCGCTTCTGCAATACAGGGCGATGGCTCCGCGCCTGCCCGAGGGTCGCAAGCGCGTCGCCGTGATGGTCGAGCCGACGGCCGCCGAACTGGCGGAGGCGCTGGCGGCGGGTTTCGATTGTTTTCAGATTCATTTCAATCCGGCGACGGTGCCGGTTGCGGTGGTGGCTTCGTGGTCGCAGGCAGTCGGACCGAAGCGGCTCTGGCTCGCACCGAAGCTTCCGCCGGGAGCGGAGGTGGGCGGCGAGTTGCTGCCGCTCGCAGATACTTTTTTGATCGATACGTTTCACGCGGGCAGCTTCGGCGGCACGGGCCGCACGGGCGACTGGGCGGGCTTCGCGCGCCAGCAGGCGGCGCATCCTGAAAAGACGTGGATTCTCGCGGGCGGGCTTAATCCTGAAAACATCACGGCGGCGCTGGCTGAAAGCGGCGCAAAGTTTGTCGATGTGAACAGTGGCGTGGAAGTGGCACCGGGCGTGAAGGATCACGACAAGGTGCGACAACTCGTCGTGGCGATCCACCGCGCACGGACAAAGGGGTGAGGGCTGAGGAATCGGATTTTTTAACCACTAATGAAATCCGCCAATGGGCGGATTTTCTGGGAGCGGTTCCGGCCAATGGCCTTCACGGTTAAGCGGAGGAGCGGCTGATGCCGCTGAGATTACAGGAACAGGGATGCGGGCAGCGCGCCTTCGAGGGCGAGAAGCTGGCGCTTGATGTCTTCCCCGAAGGCGAAGCCGGTGAGCGAGCCGTCGGCGCCGATCACGCGATGACAGGGGACGATCAGGCAGATGGGATTGGTGGCGTTGGCGCGGCCGATGGCGCGGGCGGCCCCGGGTTTGCCGATGGACGCGGCGAGTTGTCCGTAGCTGCGGGTTTCACCAAAGGGAATCGCGACGAGGGCGGCCCAGACACGTTGCTGAAACTCCGTGCCATGCGCGGCAAGTGGCAGGTCGAAGGTGCGTCGTTTGCCCACGAAGTAGGCGATGATTTGTTTTTCGACGACGGCGGTGACTGAGGTGGGCGCAGCGGTGAGGTGGGTATTTTTCGGGAGACGCTCGCGCAGGCGCGGGAGCTTTCCGAAGGCGGTGGCGACGATCGCGCCGCTGGCGTTGACGGCGACGGAGAAGGGGCCGCAGGGCGTGGCGAAGGTGGAGGCGTGGAGGGTTTCGGCAGAAGACGTCATAGAACGGGGTGGTTGAATTGCCAGAGGTGCGCGGTGGCGAGGCTGCGGTAAGGGGAGAAGACGGTCATGAGGCGCTTGGTGGCTTTGATGTCGGGGCGTTCATCGAGCTTGAAAAGAGCGTGCAGGCCGCTGGTCACGCCGGTGTCGCCAAGGGGAACGCAGTCGGCGAAACCAAGGGACCGCATCATGAGGTAATTCACCGACCACGGGCCGAGTCCGCGAATGGCGAGGAGGGTGCGCTCGGCGCGGGTGGCGCTTATCGTGCGAAGCGCCGCGAGATCGAGCTGGCCGCTGGTGATGAGGCGGGCGGTGTCGATAACGTAGGAGGCTTTGGAGCGGGAGAACTGGAGGGGTTTCAGGTCGTCCGGAGTGAGCGCGGCGACTTCGGCGGGAGTGGGCGGCGCGTAGAGGCCGTCGGCGAAGGGCCGACTGGTGCGTTCGATGAGGCGGCGGCGGAGCTGGAAGGCGAAGGGGAGATTGATCTGCTGGCCGATGATCGCCCAGAGCAGGCCTTCGAAGACGGAGGGCGTTTGCGAGAGACGAAGTTCGGAACGCCCGGTGACGAGGCGGGTGAGGCCGAGCTTGCGGGCTAGGCGGACGAAGGCGGCGGCGTCTTGATCGAGGCCGAGAAGCGAGACGGCGAGCGCGTGCGCGGCGGGGCCGTGGACGGCGTCGGTCTCGACGCGGATTTGGCTATCGGCGAGGTGAAGCCTTAGCAGGGCTGGCGAGTTGTCCGGACCGAGTCGGACGATGGTCGTGTAGGTGTCGCCGTCGAGACGCTCGGTGAGGCTTTGCGTGTCTCGCGAAAGTGCGCGCTTGAAATATTCGAGCGGGTAATCGGGCGGCAGCGTAAGTTCGAAGGTGCGCGCGGACGTCAGGGCGCGGTAGGAGAGCGGGGTGAGACCGTTGAAGGCGCGGAAATGTTCGTGGAAGACCGAGAGCGATTCGAAGCCTGCCATTAGCGCGACATCGGTCAGCGGTTTGAGGGTGGTGAGAAGGGCGTGCTTTGCGGTGGTCAGCCGTGCGCGGAGCAGGATGTCCGCAGGCGTGGCGTGGTAGTGTTGGCGGAAGAGTTCGAAGAGTCGCGTGGGGCCGAAGCCGGAGCGTTGCACGATGGCGCGGGCATCCTTGAAGGCGGCGGGGTTGGCCCGAATCTCGGCGACGAGTTGCTCGATGGTTTCAAGGACGGGATCGGCACCGCGCGCGAAGTCGTCGGGGTGACATTTTTTGCAGGCACGCAGGCCGGCGGCGCGGGCGGCTTCGGTGGTCTGGAAGAAGCGGGTGTTCTCGGGCTTGGGCTTGCGGGCCTTGCAGGAGGGCAGGCAGTAGATGCCGGTGGTGGTGACGCCGAAGAAGAACCGGCCGTTGTCGCCCGTATCGCCGGCGAGGACG
>JAHFTG010000187.1 GCA_023269455.1 Opitutaceae bacterium
CCTGCTGCTTGCCTGGCAACACGCTACTGCGCTTTCTCAGGCGCTCGCCGAAAAGCACGTTAAATGGGGACTGCTTGACCAGTTTACCGAGCAACCACTCGTTCAGCGCGAACTCGCCAAAAAGAAGGTCGAAAACTTCGAGCTGCGCATGCGCACCAAGGCGGAATCCGATCCGGTCGTCGCCGCCGCGTCCATCGTCGCCCGCGCCGAATTCGTGCGTCAGATGCACCAGCTTTCCAAGCAGTTTGGCGAAAAACTCCAGAAGGGCGCCGGTCCGTTGGTGCGGGCGCAGGCGCACGACATCATTCGCAAGCTCGGCGTCCACGCGCTGAAGGATTACGCCAAGCTCCATTTTCGCACCGCCTATGAGGTGATCAAAGAGGCGGGTAAACTCGACGAACTGCCACTGCCCGAGCCGAAGGAACGTTTCGGCTTTGGGCGCGACTGATTTTTATCGTTCGCATGGCCACCTCCAAGCGCCGCCAGCTTCGCGGTTTTGATCTTAAACAGATCGAAGGCGTTTCCGAACTCATCGGCGTCGATGAGGCCGGTCGCGGCGCGCTGGCCGGTCCCGTCGTGGCTGGCGCGGTGTTGGTCACGCGCACGTTTCTTGACGGTCGCTGGGCGGCAACCAATGCCGCCCGCATCAACGATTCCAAGCAGCTCACGCCCGCCGAGCGCGATGCGCTTTGGCTCGATTTTGAGGCGCTCGTCGCCGAGGGCCAGATTCACGCGACTTTTGGCAGCGCCGACGTGGCCGAGATCGAACAGGTCAATATCCTCGGCGCGACCAAGCTCGCGATGCGCCGCGCCCTCGAAGGTATCCACCCGCCGGGCGCGTTTGCCAAGCCCGCCACGGAACCGGATCTGTTCGCGTCGCCAGAGGAGATTGCGGCGTTTCAGCCGCAGGTCTCGTGCAAGATTATCGTCGATGGTCTGGCGCTGCGTCATTTCCCGTATCCGCATACAGGCGTGGTCAAGGGCGACGGTCGCTCGCTCTGCATCGCGATGGCTTCGATTATTGCGAAGGTCACGCGTGACCGTCTGATGAACGATCTCGACGCGCAGTTTCCGGGCTACGGTTTCGCCCAGCACAAAGGCTACGGCACCGAAGAGCACCGCGACGCCGTGCTTCGGCTCGGGCGTTGTCCGCAGCACCGGGATTTGTTTCTGCGCAAACTGCTCGCGGGGCGCGTTGATCCGGCGCAAGTGGATTTTCTGGAAGACGGCGAGATGTGAACGCCGGATTGCTTCCGGCGCGCCCGTCCGTTTTGTAAACAGTCCATGGCTGGCAAGAAACATACTTCGCTTGATCGTGTGCTCGGGCGGCTCGATACGCTGGACTCGGTCAACATGGCCAATCTCGTCCAGCGACTCGCCCGCGAGCACGGCCTTTTCGAGGACATTTTCAACACCTTGCAGGAAGGTATTCTTGTAATCAGTTCGGAGGGGGAAATCGAGTATGCCAATTCCGCCGCGCACCGCCTAATCGGCTTGAAGACCGATGATCTTACGGGCTCCGTGCTCTGGCGGCTGGTGCCGGGTTTGCGCCCCTCGTTGGAGGCTTCCTTGGGCGATGATTCGTCCGCTTTGCCGGTCATGGCGCGCGAGATCGAGCTTACCTATCCCGAACCGCGCATCGTTCGACTCTACATGGTGCCGTTCAAGGGCGAGGGAAGTGGCGCCGAGCGCCGCTTCGCGGTGATTCTTTCCGACATTACCCGCGAAAAAAAGAGCACGAAAGACCTCATCGAAAACGAGCGCACGTCATCGGTTCTATTGCTCGCCGCGGGCGTCGCCCACGAGCTGGGAAACCCGCTGAACTCGCTCACGATTCATCTCCAGCTCATTGAGCGAAAGCTGAAAAAATTGAAGGAGGTCAAAGATAAGGAGGCCGCCTCGTTGGCCGAGTCGATCCGCGTGTGCCAGCAGGAGGTTTCCCGGCTCGATGGCATCATCACTCATTTCTTGGAAGCCATCCGTCCGCGTCCGCCTGATCTTGCCGAAACCGAACTTTCCGAAGTGCTGGCCGAGGTGCTGAAGTTTCAAAAACGCGAATTGGAGGATCGCGGCATTCAGGTCGAGGTCGAGACGCCGGCCGCGCTTCCTGTTATCATGGCCGATCGCAACCAGCTCAAACAGGTGTTTTTCAACATCACCAAGAACGCGATGGAAGCCATGCGTCCCGGCGGCAAGCTGCGCATCCGCACCCGGGCGGACGACGACAACGTGTATCTTCTCTTCGGTGACACGGGCGCCGGCATCAAGCAGGAAGACCTCGTGAAACTCTTTCAGCCTTACCACACGACGAAGACGGGCGGCCACGGCCTCGGCCTGATGATCGTGCAACGTATCCTGCGCGAACACGGCGGCCAGGTGGGCATCGAGAGCAAGGAAGGCGTGGGCACGCTGGTGACGTTGCAGTTCCCTCAGAAAAACCGCCGGGTAAAGATGCTCAAGTGAGCGGCCTTCCGGAACCGATAAAACAGGGCGTGCCCTTGACCACGCGCCGGTTCCTCGCGTTGATTATCCCATGATCCCCAGCGTGCTGATCGTTGATGACGAGAAACACACCCGCGACGGCCTCCGCCAGGCGCTCGAGGACAGCTATGACGTGTCCGTGGCGGCCAACGCCGAAGAGGCGTTCAACCAGCTCGAGGCGCAGGAATTCGACGTGATCCTCACCGATCTGCGCATGCCGGGAAAGTCCGGCCTCAAGGTCATCGACAAGGCCCTCGCGCTGCCCAACAAGCCCGCCGTCATCATGATGACGGCCTACGGCAGCATCGATTCCGCCGTCGAGGCGATGAAACGCGGCGCGGTCGATTTCCTCACGAAGCCCGTCAATATTGACCGGCTCGAGGTGCTCATCCAGCGCGCGCTGAAAACGAAAACCCTCGAAGTGGAAGTGAAGCAGCTTCACGAGCGGCTCGACGACAAATTCAATTTCAACGGCATCATCGGCCACTCCGGAAAACTCCAGGAAGTGATCGACCGCGTAAAGCTCGTCGCGCCCTCCAAGGCCACCATCCTCATCGACGGCGAATCCGGCACGGGCAAGGAACTGATCGCGCAGGCCATCCACCAAATCAGTCCGCGCGCCCGCGCCCCGTTCATCGCGGTGCATTGCGCGGCGCTCTCGGAGAATCTGCTCGAAAGCGAAATCTTCGGCCATGAGAAAGGCTCGTTCACGGGGGCGATGGAGAAACGCGTCGGTCGTTTCGAGGCCGCCGACACCGGCACGCTCTTCCTGGATGAGATCGGCGAGATTTCCCCGTCCACGCAGGTTAAGCTTCTGCGTTTTCTTGAGACAAAAGCCATCGAGCGTGTGGGCGGTTCCAAGCCCATCGAACTCGACGTGCGCCTCGTCGCCGCGACCAATCGCGACCTTGAACAGCTCGTGCGCGAAGGGAAGTTCCGCGAGGACTTGTTTTTCCGGCTCAACGTCGTGCGCATCACGCTGCCGCCGCTGCGTGTGCGGACCGACGACATCCCGATGTTGCTCGCCCATTACATCCAGTTTTTCGCCAAGGAAAACGACCTGCCCGCGCTTACCGTCGAGCCCGGCGCACTGCGTTATCTCCAAGCTTATCGATGGCCGGGCAACATCCGCGAACTACGCAACTTCGCCGAAAACACCGTGGTCATGCATCGCGGCGGGAAGCTTACGGAATATGATCTTGAGCCGAAATTTCGCGGACAAGTGCTGGCGCTCCCCGCAGGCGGCGAATCGTCGCCAGCGCCGGGCGGCCCGACTGCGGGAGGTGGTGGCGGCGCTGGCCAGTCGCATACGCCTATGGCAAACGGCGGTTCTCTCTCCGTCGAAGAAAATGAGAAACGCCTGCTGCGCGAAGCGTTGATCAAGTCGCGTGGCAATCGCACCAAGGCGGCGCAACTCATGGGAATCAGCCGCCGCACGCTTCATCGCAAGCTGGCCCAGTGGTCGGAGCTCGACGTGATTGATCGGTGAGCGGGTCGGCACGGAGGTGTTAGGGGTTGCCACATTGCTGGGGCGTCATTTGCTGGAAAACTTATCCCATGCGTTTTTTTATCCTGTGCTTTTTGGCGATCACTTTGACGATTCCGGCCCTGCGTGCGGAGATTCGTGTGGTTGGTTGCGATATTCTCGGGAAGGACTTCGTCGCCGCGCTGAGCGACTATTCTCGACGGAACGATCTCGGGATTAAGCTCGATCTCACGGGCAGTGGAGCGGGCATGGAGCAGTTGCACGCGGGCTTGGCCGACCTCGGCCTCATCATGCTGGCCCCCGGTGAAAAACCACCGGCGGCACCCTTCGTGGTCATTCCTGCGGCCTATCAAACGGCGGTCGTCGTCGTCCCCTCCACGTTGCCGCTCACTCAGATCAGTTTTGTCCAGCTCAACGCCATCTATGCCGACGGGGCTGATTCCACGATCAAGCGTTGGGGTGATCTTGGGGTGGCCGGTGACTGGGCCAATCGGAATATCCTGCCAAACATCAGCGGACCGGGCGGCGGGTTGAGCTATGATCTTTTCCGTTACACCGTGCTGGGCACGCCTGCGCTCAAGCCCACCGTGGTCGTGCAAGACAGCGTGGATGCGACCTTGCGCCGTATCAGTGGCGACGAGGGTGGCATCGCGATCATGCCGCTCCTTTCCGACCGCCAGCCCGGCCTTAAGGCGCTGCTGGTGGCGCGTGGTGTGGGCGACGTGGCCTTTGGACCGACCGAGGATAACGTTAACTCCGGTGACTATCCCATTCGCCTGCCGCTCTATTTCGTGTTCAAAAAAAGTTCAGCCAAGCAGCTCCAGTTGGTGCTGCGTTATCTGCTGAGTGAAGAAGCCCTTCCTCTTTGGAAAGGCGCGGGGCTGGTGCCTCTGCCGGTGCAGACGCGCAACCAGCAGATCTTTGATTTGGAAGTTCTTTAAAATTCGCAAAAAAGCTATTGACGGCAAGGGGTGCGCGTCTTGTTCTCCACCTCTCTCACGCAGGCGTAGCTCAGTTGGTAGAGCACCACCTTGCCAAGGTGGACGTCGAGAGTTCGAGTCTCTTCGCCTGCTCCATTTTAGATAAGCGCCCCAAGA
>JAHFTG010000188.1 GCA_023269455.1 Opitutaceae bacterium
CCGCAGTTTGGTGCGATGGGCGCGGCGCTCGGTGCGACGCATCTTACGTTTGTTAGCCAAGCTTCTCTCGATGACGGCAAAATCCAGCAGCTCGGCCTGCGTCGGCGCCTGGAGCCGGTCACGGGCACACGCACGGTCACCAAGCGCGACATGGTGCTCAACGATGCGCTGCCGAAAATCGAAGTGGATCCCGAGACCTACACGGTGAAAGCCGACGGCGAGATTCTTACTTGCGAGCCCGCGAGGGTGCTGCCGATGGCGCAGCGGTATTTCTTGTTCTAGGCACGCACGGCTGGTTTTTGTTGCCCATGCAAATCGTCACGTTGCTCGCGGGAAAACCGACGATCATTGCCGCTGCGGGCACGTCGGAATGGTGGGACAAAGAATGGACGACCAGCCTCAATAAAAAGCCGACCGTCGCTCCCGTATGGCTCGGGTATGAGGGGTTGGCGGGAGACGGCGTGGCCGACACCAAGGTCCACGGCGGCGTGGATCGCGCGGTGTGCGTTTATCCAGAAGAGCACTATGCGCATTGGCGCTCCATGCCGGAGCTGGCGACACTGGCTCATGGTGCGCTTGGGGAAAATTTCACGACGCAGGGACTCCTGGAGAGCGAGGTTTGCATCGGCGATATTTACGACGTGGGCGCGGCGCGCGTGCAGGTGAGTCAGCCGCGCCAGCCTTGCTGGAAACCTGCGCGCCAGTGGAAGTTGAAGGAGTTCACGTCGCTCATCGAGCAGACGGGCTGCACGGGGTTTTATTTTCGCGTTCTGCGGCATGGCGAGGTGCGGACGGGCGATGCGTTCACGTTGGAGGCCCGCCTGCATCCGGTCTTCACCATCGCGCATTGCAATGAGGTTTACTATCGTCGCAAGACAGACGCCGAGGCCGCTTTTGCGTTGGCCGCCTGCCCGGAGCTTTCCGGCGGTTGGAAAGATATGCTGCATGCGCGCGCCCGCGTGTTGACGACCGCTTGAGCGACTCCAGCCTGTGGCGATGCTGATCGTTTCCGCTCCCTTGGCCGCTGCCGATTCCGCTTTGCCGGAAGTCGCGCTGCGCGTGGAGCGGCGCACGCTGGCCAAGCGACTGTGGCGCGGGGTGGCCGATGATGGGGTGGAATTTGGATTCGAGTTGGAGGTGCCGCTGCGCCACGGAGCCATTTTTTATCAAACGCCTGCGAGCCGTTATGTGATCGCGCAGGAGCCGGAGGCGGTGTTGGAGATCGCGCTGGATATGCCGCCGAGCGCGGCGGCGGGCGTGGGTTGGGCGGTGGGCAATCTACATCTGGAGTTTTCGTCGGAGCCCACGCGGTTGCTCACGCCCGACGAACCGGCGGCGCGACAGCTTTTGGCGCGCATTCAGATTCCCTATAAACCTACGATGGCGGTGTTTCGCGCGGGGCGTTTCGCGCGCGGCACTCCTTCGGCGATTCCTCATGAACTCGGGCCCAGTCACAAACACTGACGCGCGCTGGCTCGTGAGCCTGTTGCAGGCGGGCGACTCGTTTTATCCGACGGGGAGCTATGCGCACTCGTTTGGGTTGGAAGGCTTGGTGCAGGCGGGCGTGGTGCATGACCGGACGACATTGCGGGAGTTTCTCTTTCTTTCGGCGTTGCCCGCGTTGCGTCATGTCGAGCTGCCGCTGGCGGCGCATGCTTACCGGGCGTTGGCCGGGCCGGATTGGGTGAAGGTGGGTGAGCTGTGCGTGTTGTCGTCCGCGGTGAAGACCGCGAGCGAGGCTCGGCAGGCCTCGCATAACATCGGGCGTCAACGCGCGGAATTGGCGGCGAACCTGCATGGGCATCCGCTGGCGGTGGCTTATCTGGAGCAGGCGACGGCGGGCGATTGGCCGTTTTCGGCGTCGATCTCGGCGGCGCTGGAAGGGCGCGTGCTGGGCGCTCCGCTGGCGGCGGTGCTGGCGGGAGTTTTTTATGCGGCCATCGGCGGACAACTGGCGGCGGCGATGAAGATCTTGCGCATCGGGCAGAACGGCTGCCAGGCGTTGCTCACCGAGGCGCTGGGACGCGCGCCCGAAATCATCTCGGCGGCGGAGCAGGTGCCGTTTGACGAGATCGGCTGGTTCAATCCTTGGCTCGACATCGCGGCGGCACGGCATGAAACCGCCGATGGCCGGCTTTTTATTTCCTGATTCTATCTCTACCATGACACGTCCTCCTCGTATCGGCATCGGTGGTCCGGTTGGTTCCGGCAAGACGATGCTTTGCCTGAAACTCTGCCAGAAGCTGCGCGAACGCTACTCGATGGCCGTCGTGACGAACGACATTTACTGCTCCGAGGACGCGCAGTTTCTCGTGCAACACAGCGCGCTTCCCTCCGAGCGGATCGCCGGCGTGGAAACGGGCGGGTGTCCGCACACGGCGATCCGCGATGACACGACAATGAACGAGCAGGCGTGCCGGGCGTTGGAGGCGAAGTTTGCCGATCTGCAGCTCGTGCTGGTCGAGAGCGGCGGGGACAATCTCACGGCGACGTTTTCTCCGGAGTTGGTGGATGCGTTCATCTACGTGATCGACGTGGCCGAGGGGGACAAAATCCCTCGCAAGGGCGGGCCGGCGATCCGGCATAGTGATCTGCTGATCATCAATAAAATCGATCTGGCGCCGCTCGTGGGTGCCGATCTCGGGGTGATGGATCGCGATGCGAAGATCCAGCGTGGGGCGAAGCCATTTCTGTTCTGTGATCTCAAGCGTGAGCACAACCTCGACGCGGTGATCGCATGGATCGAGCACGCGGTGTTGTTCGGGCAGCTTACGAACCGCCCTGAACGTGGTGACTGAGAAGAGGCCGGTCGCTAATCCAAGGGTGACCTTCCCTTGGCGTGAGATAGGCGTTTTTTATGCGCATTTAACCGCTTTTGGTGTGCGGCGCCGCCGGAAATACCATGCGCCAACTCCCGCCGCCACCCCGGCGATCAAGACGGAGGTGCCCGGTTCAGGCACCGCAGTCACTGAAAAATTATCAAAGGTCGCATCGGCCGACTGATTGCCGGTCTGCAATCGACCTTGGTCGGCGACAAGAAGTCCGGAGAAACCCGATGTGTAAATCGAATCGATCGCGTCGATCTCATACAAAACGGTGGAGAGATCGCTCAACGCATAAACGCGGCCTGTAAGGTTGTCCCCTGTGCCACTGAACTCGAGCCGGTAGCCCAGCGCGGGATCAAGCGCGGCGATTTGCTGGGAATTAATACTCGTGGGAACTTCATCGGTAATGGTTTCAATCCAGAGGCTGGAGTGGCCGTTGCTGCCAACCGGGTCATAGTGAAAAAAATAGCCGTCCGTGGTGCCCGCGCCGACATCGCTGACGCGTGCGACGATTCCAATCGATTGATGGGTCGAGGAGCTGTTGTCCCAGCTCAACAGGTCCACCGTGATGTCGAAGTCGCCGAAGGTCGCGTCTTCACGAATGGCTCCGGCGCGGGCAGCGCCGACGGTGCCGGGACTCGGTGAGGCGGTCTGGATGCGATAGGTGTTTCCGCCGGGAAAACTATAGGAGGAGTTTGCCAGTGGATCGACGTGTGTCCAAGCGGAGTCGCTGCCAGTGTTGAAGTCATCGATGATCGTCTGGGCTTGGGCGACGGTTACGCCGAGGAGCAAGGTGAGAGGGGAAAAGGCCAATGAGGAAAAGGAGCGGAATGGTTTCATGTTTCTCGAGTTGGTTTTCTGGTTGAACGATTGAAGGATCGGTGGCGATGGGACTGAAAGCAGGACGGCCCATGGCGGGGAGGGGGTTCAGGTATGAAGGATAATACCTGGCAACTGGCAATTTGCATTTGGTGCCTCGCGGAATTTTTTCGGTCAACGGATGGGTGGCACCGTTCTCGGCCGTGACTTTTGAACAGATACCGAGGAGTATTCGGTGTGGCTGAATTCTCAGGACAACTTTCGTTGGGCGCGGAGGCGCGTGATGGGCGCACGGTGCTGGCGGCGCAGGCGTTTCGGGCGCCGTTTCATGTGAGCAAGCCTTACTGGGATGCCGATACGGACACGCTGCTTGTGCAGGTGGTGAATCCGACGGCGGGGATTTTGTCGGGGGATAAACTGGAGTCGGACATCACGGTGGGCGGGGGCGCGGCGTTGCTCGTGACGACGCCGAGCGCGAGCCGGGTGTTTCAAATGCGCGGTGGGTCGGCGGAGTGTGCGCAGAGATTTTCGGTGGCGAAGGGCGGCTGGCTGGAGGTGATGCCCGAGCCGCTCGTGCCGCATCGCGGTTGTCGTTATAGGCAGACGACGCGCATCGAGGTGGAGTCGGGCGGAGGGTTGTTTTTTGCTGATCTGCTCATGCCGGGGCGGGTTGCACACGATGAGGCTTGGGTTTGGGATTCGCTTTGCCTGGAGGTGGACGTGCGGCTGGGCGGCGAACTGATTTTACGCGAACGATTCCATCCCACGGGCGAGGAACTGAAGGCGATGGCCAGCTTGATGGGATCTGGGCCGGGGGCGTGCTTTGGCAACGCGGTGCTGATCACGGAGGAGCCGGATGCGGGCTGGCGCGATGCGGTTCACGCGTTGCAGGGCGACGGACTTTGGGTGGGCGTGAGCCGACTCCGCAAAGGTGGCTGGAGTCTGAAGTTTGTCGCGACGGATGGCGTGCGTTTGCGCAAGGGGTTAAAAGAAACGCGCCGACTGTTGTCGGCGCGTTTCCCTCATCTGGCGTGCGATGCACGCAAGCTGTGATGTTATTTAGAAGGCCAGCATGGCCACGCCTACGAGGGCGATGGCGGCGCCGGCGGTCTGGGGGATGACGGCAGATTTGCGAGCGGTGAAGAGGCCGAGGCCGAGACCGGCGGCGTGGAGGAGGGCGGTCGCGAGCACGAAGCCGAGGCCGTATTCGAGGCCGGCGGCGGTGGCAGGCATTTCGGCGCCGTGGGCGATGCCGTGGAAGAGCGCGAAGACGCCAACGATGACCATGCCGGCGGCAACGGGAAGGCGGGCGGCGGTGGCGACGAGCAGGCCGAGCACGAGGAAGGAGGCGGCGATGGCTTGTTCGGTGACGGCGATGGCGAGGCCGCCGTGGCCGAGGATGGCACCGAGGGT
>JAHFTG010000189.1 GCA_023269455.1 Opitutaceae bacterium
TGAACGGACCATGCCCTGAATCGAAACTTCGCGGGAGGCGTAGGATTCGATGTTGATGGTGACCTGGGGGCTTTTGAGGTAGCGGCCGTCGCGGTAGGCGGCTTCGACGGCTTTCTGGGCGGCGCTGACGGTGAGGCCGACGACGCGGACTTCGCCGACGAGGGGGAGGTTGATGTTTCCCTTGGCATCAACGCGGGACATCGTCTTGAGGTCGTCCTCTTGGTAGATGTCCACGCGGAGAAGATCGGTGAGGGTGATGTCGTAGGCGAGGACGGCCTGATTGGGGGGCGTGGCGGCTTTGCCATCGGCCGCGTGCAGAGATGCGAATGTGCCGGAGAAGGCGGCTAGAAGGGCGGTGAAAGTAAGAAACGGAAGGCTGAGAAACGAAAGAGGGCGCGGGTTCATGGTGGGTTTACCAGCGGGTGGACATGTTTAGAGTGAGAGCATTGCGGTCGTAGTTGCCGGGGCCGCGATTGGACCAGTTTTCAAAATAACTGTAGGTGAGCGAGGCTTTGAAGTGGTCGCTGAGACTGTAGCTCACACCCACGCTCCAAGTGAAGTAGTAATCCTGGCGGCCGGGGTCGGTGCCGCTGAGGAACTGGCTTTCACCGCCGCCGAGGCCGGCGTAAAGCGACCAGCGGGCGCGGAGCGCGTATTGCATGTCCAGGTTGGCGGAGAGGGTGTCGATGGTGGCATCGGTGGCGGTCGTGCTGAAAGATTTGTTGAGGGTGCCGGTGAGGGTAAGACGGCGGTTGACGCTCCAACTGACGGAGGCGGTCGCGGTCCAACTGTCGAAGGTCTGGCCGGTGGCGCTTTCCTGTCGGATTTGGTAGCCTGCACGCACCGTGCCATTTAGTTTGGGGATGATTTTTCCGGTCACGCCGACGGTGAAGGAATGGTCGATGGTCTGGGTGCCGGCGCCGGAATCGCTCAACTGGATCGCGTAGCCGGCGATGAGGTCGCGCTCCGAGGTGTAAACGTAGAAGAGGTCCACGCTGGCTCCATAAGTCGTGAGGTTGTAGATGCCGGGCGCGGCCTGCTGGTAGGAGATAAGGCCGTAGTTGAGGCCTCCCGACAGGCTGTAGCGATCAATGACGGGGTATTTCCAGTTCAGGCCGGCGGCGTAGTTCCAGGAATCGGTGCGCATGTTGATGGCCGTATCGGCGCTGCTTTGGCGGGCGGCGCTGAGCGTGAAGGAGCCGGTGGTGCGACCGCTGCTTTTCACGAGCTCCAGGTTCATGGACGGATTGGAGAAATTTTGCGCGGTGTTGGTGCCGAACTGCCCGAGGGTCCAGTTGATGCTGGCATTGATGCCGATGTAACCGGCGCGCCGGGCGTATTCGATGCCGAAGCTGCTCGAGGTGAGAACATCGCTGGCGCCGCCTTTGGTCGCGAAGATGTTGGAGTCATATCCGATCGAGACGGAGGCGTTGACGAAAACCTGGTCGCGGCCTTCGTTGAATTTTATCAGCGCCCAGCCTTGGGTCGCCGCAAATCCCAAGGTGGCGGCGATCATCGCCAGCCATCGCCAAAAAATCCTTTGACCCATGATAAGAGTGATCGGAAAGGACGCGCGTTAGCGAGTGATGGCGGACGGGCTCACCGTGACTCCGGGCGGGATGGTGCCGGGGAGCACTTCGACGATGGTGATTTCCGGTGGCGTGTCGCCACCCTGGATGAAGACGCTGCCGTCCTTGTTGCGTTCGGACGTGGAAAAATAAACGGTTTTGCGCGCCATGCAGGCCATGTTGACCTTGTCGCCGAGGGCTTCCTTTTGATTGTCGGGAATGGCTTGGATTTTGATGACCGGAGGCGATGACGGAGAGCTGCGAGTGATGATGGCTTGCTGGCCGGGTTTCAGGGAATCGCCGCCGCCGTTCAGGTCTCCGCGCACGGTGACATCGCCTTCGATGAGAGAAACGGTGGTGGTGTCAGCGGTGGACTGGATAACGACCTTGCGGCCGCGAATGGCGATGCTGGCTTGAGGAGTGTTATAAACCATTGTGCTGCCCGCGACCATTTTGCTGGTGCAGAGACCAACGGTGCCCCGTGGCAGGAAGGCCGAGGTCTGCGAAACGGAGGGCTCGACTTCGACGTCGCTGCGGTTGGGGGAAAAAGGCTCCTGCAGGAAGCGTTTAACCTCCAGCTTGGTGTCGGGATCGAAAAAGATGCCGGTGCCGTTCGACAGGACCAAGGCGTTGCTGGCATCGGGCTTGGTTTCGATGGTCGTGCCTTCGGCGGAATAGACGGATTTTTTGGTGAGATCGTCGATTCTGTCGCCGGTATTGATCGAGGAAGGGCCATCCACATCGGCAACGTAGAGCTTGCTAGTGGGATTTTTGCGACGGGCGGCATCATCGGCGTGCAACGAGGCTGCAAAAACCGCGAGACCTGTGACTGCACAAAGCCACAGGGCCGGTGTGGGAGAATAACGCAGTTTCGCCTTCATGTTGTTTTAATGCCCTAGTTTTGTCCGTAATGCGACTGATTCTACATGGGGCTGACGCCTCATGTAGCGTAAATTATACCTAGACTCAAGTAGGGTCTATACCCTAGTTGAGTCGGGGGCGGGCGATTACTCAACCACAATATTGAGAATCTTCCCCGGAACGAAGACGACGCGCTTGATGGTTTTTCCGTCAAGGTGAGGCGCGGCTTCGGCGTGAGCCTGAGCGGCGGCTAGGGCGGTCTCCTGCGTGGCACCTACGGGGAGGAGGAGTTCGGCGCGTTTCTTACCGTTGATCTGGACGATGATTTTTTGCTCGGTGGAGACTAACTTGGCTGCGTCGAATTGGGGCCAGGCGGCTTCTTGGATCGAGCGGGTCGAGCCGCCGAGGCGTGCCCAGAGTTCTTCGGCAATGTGAGGCGCGAAGGGCGCGAGCAGTTGGAGGAAACCGAGGACGGTGCGGTGGTTGACGCGTTCGGCTTTCTGAAGCGCGTTCGAGAAAATCATCATCTGCGAGATGGCGGTGTTGAAGCGCAGGGTCTCGATGTCATCGCCAACCTTCTTGATGGTTTCGTGGTAGAGCTTCACGAAGTCGGCGGGTTCGGCGCAGTCGTCGGCGAGGGCGATCTTGGGGTTGATGTCCTCGGAATCGCGGCCGATGCACTCGCGCCAGACTTTTTGAAGGAAGCGGAAGACGCCTTCGATCTGGGACATGCTCCACGGCTTCATGGCCTCGAGCGGGCCGAGGAACATGAGGTAGAGGCGAAGCGTGTCGGTGCCATGCGAGGCGATGAGCGTGTCGGGGCTGACGACGTTGCCGCGACTCTTGGACATTTTTTCGCCGTCTTCGCCGAGGATGATGCCTTGGTGGAAGAGCTTGGTGAACGGTTCGGACTGCGGGACGACGCCGAGGTCGAAGAGAACCTTGTGCCAGAAACGGGCGTAGAGGAGGTGGAGCACGGCGTGCTCGGCGCCGCCGACGTAGAGGTCGGGCACGCCCCAGTATTTCAGCGCCTCGGGCGAGGCGAAGGCGTCGGGGTTCTGCGGGTCGAGGAAGCGCAGGTAATACCAGCAGGAGCCGGCCCACTGGGGCATGGTGTTGGTCTCGCGGCGGGCGCGAATCCAAGTGTTGCCGACAGGCTGCGGCTGCGAGGCGGGGACGGCGGCGCCGGTGGTGAAATTGAACCAGAGCTCGAGCCACTCGGTGACGTTGGCGAGGGGGCTTTCGCCGTTGCCGCTGGGGAGGTAGGACTCGACTTCGGGGAGGGTGAGGGGGAGCGCATGCTCAGGGAGCGGAAGCGCGTAGTGGGTGACGCCGTCGTCGCTCACGTAGCTCACGGGCGCGGGCAGGTCGGTGCGGCCGGCGGTGGCGCGGGCGTAGTCGGCAGGGCTGACCCACACGATGGGGAAGGGCTCGCCCCAGTAGCGCTGGCGGGAGAAGAGCCAGTCGCGTAGCTTGTAGGTAACGGTGGCCTTGCCGCGGCCTTTGGCGGTGAGATCGGCGGTGATTTTTTGTTTCGCCTCGGCCCAGGGGAGGCCGGTGTAGCCGTCGGAGTGGACGAGTTTGCCGTCGCCGGTGTAGGGGAGTTTGGGCGAGCCGTGGCCATTGGTGGAATTGGCATCGTGGTCGGGCTCGATGACCTGGATGACGGGCAGTTGATACTGGAGCGCGAAGTCGTAATCACGCTGGTCATGCGCGGGCACGGCCATGATCGCGCCGGTGCCGTAACCCATGAGGACGTAGTCGGCGATCCACACGGGGATGCGCGCACCGTTGGCAGGGTTGATCGCGAAGGCGCCGGTGAAAACGCCGGACTTGTCCTTGGCGAGATCGGTGCGCTCGAGGTCGCTCTTGCCGGCGATTTTTTTGCGGTAGGCTTCGACGGCGGGTTTCTGGGCGGGCGTGGTGAGGGCGTCCACGAGCGGGTGCTCGGGGGCGATGACCATGTAGGTGACGCCGAAGACGGTGTCGGGGCGCGTGGTGAAAACCTTGAGGTCTCCGAGGGATTCTTTTTCGAGGGCGAAGAGCAATTCCGCGCCTTCGCTGCGGCCGATCCAGGCTTCCTGCATGCGCTTGGTGGAGTCGGGCCAGTCAACGTCTTTCAAGTCGGCCAGCAGGCGCTCGGCGTAGGCGGTGATGCGGAGGACCCACTGGCGGAGATTGCGGCGTTCGACTGGGAAACCGCCGACCTCGGATTTGCCGTCAACGACTTCTTCGTTGGCGAGGACGGTGCGCAGCTCGGGGCACCACCACACGGGGCGTTCGTCGACGTAGGCCAGGCCTTTTTTGAAGAGCTGGAGGAAAATCCACTGCGTCCACCGGAAATACTTCGGGTCGGTCGTGTCCACTTCGCGTTCCCAATCGTAGGAAAAGCCGAGGGCTTTGATCTGGCGGCGGAAGTTGACGATGTTGTTCTGGGTGTTGGACGCGGGGTGCGTGCCGGTTTTCACCGCGTGCTGCTCGGCGGGGAGGCCGAACGCGTCCCAGCCGATGGGGTGGAGGACGTTGAAGCCCTTGGCGCGCTTGTAGCGGGCGATGATGTCGGTCGCGGTGTAGCCCTCGGGATGGCCGATGTGCAGGCCAGCGCCGGGCGGGTAGG
>JAHFTG010000026.1 GCA_023269455.1 Opitutaceae bacterium
CAAGGCCGACGGGTCAACCTCGAGGGTGAAGGCCACGCCGCCCTTGAGGTCGAGGCCGAGTTGAAGCGGGCTCTGCGACTTCTTGAGGAGGTAGTTTAAGAGGATGTCGTTTCGCTTTTGGATATTGCGAAGGGAGGCCTCGAGCTTGAGCTCGGGGAAGTATTGCGTGAGGTCGATCTTGCGCTCGTCGGCGATGGACTTCAGCGCGACATAGACGCTCGCGTATTTGTGCGAGGCTACACCGTCGCTCGCCTCTTTGATGAGGGCGTTGAACTCGGCGTGCTTCGCGGTCGCCTTGTCGGCGACGTAGGTATCGAACGGGTGGTCTTTAAGAGGAAGCAGTGATGACACCGCCCAGAGCACGATGGCCAGGCTGAGGATCAGCTTCCAGAGGTTGCGTTTAAGCATGGGTTGTTTGGTTTAAAAAAGGGAGTGGGGTCGGGGCAAAAGAAAGGCCGTGGGCGACATCCGCCGAACCGGCAAAACCTCCGCACGTGCATGGACGCGGGGAGGTTTTCTGAACTGGGAACGTTAAAGGCGCGAAGGCCGCCCCGTCTGAACACAGGCGGTCGGCGGCGCGACAGGTTACGGCGAGGTTAATTCTTAGCCGACCTTCTTGACGACAGTGTGGATGAAAGCCTTGCCGACTTCGATCTTGGTGGCTTCGGAAATGCGGATCACAAAGCGGTCGTCTTTCTTGTTGGTGATCTCGCCGTAGATGCCGCCGGTGGTGATGACTTCGTCGCCGGTCCCCAAGGTATCCAGCATCTTCTGGTGTTCCTTCTGCTTCTTGCGCTGGGGGGCGATCATCAGAAACCAGATCGCGGCAACCATCAAAACCGGGAACAAAAACTGGATCGGACCGGCCGACGGAGAAGCTGCGGGCGCGGCGGTTTGGGCGAGGAAAGTCTGCGCTTCAATCATGGTCATCATTTTCGACATTGCGTGTTGTGGTTTTTGAAAAAAGAAACAGCGATACAACTCCGTTGATCCACCCGAACGCAAGCCATAACCCCGTCCGCATTTCCCCGCTTTGAAAAGCAAATCCGCCTCCTCCTGGTCCGCCGCAAAATCTGAAGAGCTCTACGGTTTCAAACGCTGGGGTTCGGGCCACCTCGGGGTGGACGACACCGGTTTCGTCAACGTCCAGCCCCTCGCCGACGGCCGCCAGATCCGCATCATGGACGTGGTCAACGAGGCTCTCGACATGGGCCTGAAGGCGCCGATCGTCATCCGTTTTCAAGACCTCCTGCGCCACCGCGTCACCCAGCTCAACGAGCTCTTTCGCAAGGCCATCAAGGAAGAGGGCTACAAGGGCCAGTATCGCGGCGTGTTCCCCATCAAGGTAAACCAGCTCCGCGAGGTCGTCGATGAGATCGTCGCCGCCGGCAAGGACTTCGGCTACGGCATCGAGGCCGGTTCCAAGCCCGAGCTGATGATCGCCCTCGCGATGCACGAAGGCTCCGAAAGCCTCATCATCTGCAACGGTTACAAGGACCACGATTACATCCGCCTCGCCCTCCTCGGCCGCCGCATCGGCAAGAAGATCATCATCGTCGTCGAGCAACTCGCCGAGGTGGACGACATCATCGCCATCTCCGAGGAACTCGGCGTGAAGCCCCTCATCGGCTTCCGCGCCAAGCTCCAGACCCGAGGCGAGGGCAAGTGGTCCTCCTCCACCGGCGACAACGCCAAGTTCGGCCTCAACACCGCCGAAATCCTCTTCGCCACCGAGAAGCTCAAGAAGGCCAAGCTCACCCAGTGCGTTAAGCTCGTCCATTTCCACATCGGCTCGCAGGTGCCGAACATCATCACGATCAAGAACGCCGTCATCGAGGCCACCCGCTTCTACTGCCAGCTCGTGAAGATGGGTTTCCCGATGGGCTACCTCGACTGCGGCGGCGGCCTCGGCATCGACTACGACGGCTCGCGCACCAACTTCGAGTCGTCGATGAACTACACGATGGCGGAATACGCCCGCGATGTCGTGGCCAACATCCGCGACATCTGCGTCGAGTCCGGCGTCCCCGTGCCCGACATCGTCACCGAGTCCGGCCGCGCCGTCGTCGCCCCGCACTCCATGCTCGTGGTGGAAGTTTTCGAGCGCATCAACAAACGCGAAACTCTCGGCGTCGAACACCAGCCCAAGGAAAAGCACAAGGTCGTCACCGACCTCGAAGCCCTTCTCAAAAACAAGGCCAAGCTCGGCAAACTCGAACGCTTCCACGACGCCATCCAGAAAAAGGAAGAGTCGTTCTCCCTCTTCAACCTCGGCTACCTCAACCTCGAAAACCGCGCCGCCGCCGAGTCGATTTTCTGGCAGGTCTGCGAACAGATCGCCAAGGAAACCCGCGACACCGGCTACGTCCCCGAAGAGCTCCGCGGCC
The DNA here is from genome assembly GCA_023269455.1 of Opitutaceae bacterium. Taxonomy (GTDB): domain Bacteria; phylum Verrucomicrobiota; class Verrucomicrobiia; order Opitutales; family Opitutaceae; genus Rariglobus. The sequence goes on from JAHFTG010000026.1 coordinate 2,388, forward strand.
TCTCCGCCCTCCTCGCCGACCAATACGTCTGCAACTTCTCCGTCTTCCAGTCGCTCCTCGACCACTGGGCGCTCAAGCAGCTCTTCCCCATCGCCCCGCTCCACCGCCTCAACGAAAAGCCCTCCGTCAACGCCGTGCTCGTGGACATCACCTGCGACTCCGACGGCAAGATCAGCACCTTCATCGACCTCCAGGACACGAAGGACTACCTCACGCTCCACCCGCTCAACGGCAAACCCTACTACCTCGGCGTGTTTCTCACCGGCGCCTACCAGGACATCATGGGCGACCTCCACAATCTCTTCGGCCGCGTGAATGAAGTTCACGTCTTCCTCGAACCCGACGAGCCCAACGGTTTCTACATCGAGGAAGCCCTCGCCGGCAGCCGCATCCGCGACGTCATCGACGGCGTTCAATACCAGTGGGAGGAACTCTGCCGCAAGATGAAGGCGCAGATCGACGCCGCCACCAAGAAGGACCTCGTGAAACCCCGCGAAGGCGTCCGCCTCGTCGAGTTTTACGAGGAGCAGATGCGCTCAAAGACTTACCTCAACATCGAGCGCATCCCCAAGAAAAAGAAGCCGGTCAAAAAAGTCGTCGCCTCCAAGTAAGGTGCGGCCCGCCCCACAGGCTGGTTTCACCGCCACTCGTGGCGCGGATAACGCCGCGACAACTCCGCCTTCACCTTAGGATACATGTCGCGCCAGAAGCTCGTCAGATCATCCGTCACCTGAATCGCCCGCTGGTTCGGCGCGAGCACCTGGATCTTCACCGGCACGCGTCCGTGCCCGAGCGAAAACCTCCCCTCGATGCCGTAGAGTTCCTGGATGCGCGCGCTCATGATCGGCGGGCCTTCCTTCGCGTATTCGAGGCGCGCCTTGCGGCCGTTCGCCATCGTCAGCCGCTCCGGCAGATAATCGTCCAGCACCGCCAGTTGCTCCGGCCGCAGCCAGTCGCGCAACGCCGGCATCACTGGCTTGTCCTTCAACTCACGCGCCCCGTAGCTGCCGTAGCACACCTGCTCGATCAACGTCGCCCGGTCCGCCTCGGTGATCGGCGTGACCTCCAGCTCGGGAAACCATTCCGCCAGCCGGTTCACGCGGATGATCCACTGGTCCACAGTCTCGTTCCACTCGGTCAGCACAATGCTTCCGGCGATCACCTGCTGCGCGAGCAACGCCGCCGCATCGCTTGCGGGCGGCTCATCCGCCGTCGGCTTCGATTCCAACACCAGATCGCGAAACCGCCGCTCGCGACGCGCGATCACGCGGCGCATCTGCTCATCGTAAACCACACCCACCGCATCGCCGTAGTCGCTTGGAAACAGTTCCCCCAGCCACGCCTCCTCAATGCCCGTCGCCAGCGAGAGCAACACGTTCACCTCGCCACCGCGTCCCTCGACCTCGCTCACCTCGCCGGCCACGAGCAGCGCCGCCTGCTGCATCGCGCTCTCACGCGCCAGCACGCCACGACGGTTGTGCACGAGTTCGCAACGCAGCGTCCCGCCGTCCAACCGCTTTGCCAACTGATCCGAAAAGCCCGCGAGCACACACTTGCGCACCTCCGCGCCGTCGATGCCCTTCTCCGCGACGTCGAGCCCTTCTTTGTGCGCGATCTCCAAGAACTGCTTGAACAACGGCCCGACCTGACGTGCCCCCTGCGCATGAATCCCCAGCCGCCGGCACGCATCAACCGAGTAGTTGTTCTCATCCGCAAACCGCCACGCCCTCATCAGCAGAAAAAAATCGCTCTCCGTCTCTTCGCCCAACACATCCTCCCTCGCCTGCTCCACTTCCTTGGACGCCCCGCGCAAGAGAAACGACCGCCCTTGCGTGAGCGACGCCATGAGCGCGACAGAACGCACGCATCCGCGCGCATCCGCCTCGAGCAACATGCGCGCGTATCGCGGATGCACCGGAAACCGCAGCATCTTTCGCCCCATGTCGGTAATCGTCCGCCGACGCCCCGCCAGCGCACCCAGATCATTCAACAACATCTCCGCACGCTCCAACGCCTTCGGCTCCGGCTTCTCCAGCCACGGAAACGCCCCGATATCGTCGATACCGCTCGCCTTGAGCGTCAGCACCACCTCCGACAAATCCAGCCGCCGCACCTCCGGCAATTCCTGCAACGCCCGTCCGCTATGCTCGCGCTCCGTCCACAAGCGCACGCATACGCCCGGCGCCGTGCGCCCCGCGCGACCCGCGCGCTGGTCGGCGCTCGCGATGGATATTTTTTCGATGAGCAGCGTGTTGATGCCCCGGTTCGAATCGAAGCGCGCCACCCGCGCCAGCCCGCAGTCGATCACTGCGGTCACGCCGTCGATCGTGAGCGACGTCTCCGCCACATTGGTCGAGACGATCACCTTGCGCGTTTCATACTTCGCCACCGCCCGGTCCTGCTGGTCTGGCGGCAGTTCACCATGCAGCGGAAAAATCACGAAGTCTTTCAACTCCCGCTGAAACTCCAGCGCCTGCAGCGTGCGATTGATTTCATACGCACCAGGCATGAACACCAGCAGGTCGCCCGTGGATTTCGCCGCGACCCGCGCCGCCTCACGCGCCGCCACGTCCCACACCGGATCGCTGTCAAAGTTCACCGCTTTCGGCAGGTATTCGACCGCTACCGGATAACTCCGCCCCTGCGACGTGAGCACCTCGCACGGCGCGAGGTATTCCTTCAAGACCACCGCGTCCAACGTCGCCGACATCACCACGATCTTCAGGTCCGGCCTCGTCGTCTGCTGGATCTGCACCGCACGCGCCAGCGAGATGTCACCGTAAAGATGCCGCTCGTGAAACTCGTCGAACACCAGCGCGCTCACCCCGCGCAGCGTCGCGTCAAACGACATCTGCCGCAGCAAAATTCCCTCGGTCACGAAACGGATCTTCGTCCTGGCCGACACCCGCGATTCCAACCTGATCTGGTAGCCGACCTCGTCGCCGAGCGCGCAACCGACTTCTTCCGCCACGCGTTTTGCCAGCATGCGCGCCGCGAGTCGGCGCGGTTGCAGCACGACGACTTCGCCGCGCTCAAGAAAACCATGCCGCATGAGCATCTGCGGCAGTTGTGTCGATTTGCCCGAGCCCGTCGGTGCCTGCACGATGAGCCGGCCCTGCGCACGCAGACTCCCCGTGATGGCGGCTTCGAGTTCGTAGATGGGCAGATCGCGCGGGGAGACAGGCATGGACGGCTATTTTTGTTTTCACTTGCGGCATGCATGTCCAGCCTACGTCTGATGTTCCCTCTTCGTCATTTACTCGTTTTGGCCGCCCTGACCACCTGTGCTTTGACCTCCATGAAAGCCGCTCCCTTCCCTCTCTGGCCCGATCATACGCCGGATGCGCGCGGCACCACCGATAACGATATCCCGACGCTCACCGCCTATCTTCCTCCCGCTGGGAAGGCCAACGGCGCCTCCATGCTCATCCTCCCCGGCGGTGGCTACGGAGGCCTCGCCGACCACGAGGGCAAAGGCTACGCCGACTGGCTCGTCGCCCAAGGCATCACCTGCTACGTCCTCAAATACCGTCTCGGCTCCCACGGTTATCACCATCCGGTCGAACTCAACGACGCCGCGCGCGGTCTTCGTTACGTGCGCTCGCTTGCCCGTCGCGATCACCTCGATCCCGCGCGCGTCGGCATCATCGGCTCCTCCGCTGGCGGCCACCTCGCCTCAACGCTCCTCACCCACTTCGACGCGGGCAACGCCACCGCCACCGATCCCATCGAACGCGAAAGCTCCCGCCCCGATCTCGGCATCCTTTGCTACCCCGTGATCACCATGGGCCAGTTCACTCACCAAGGTTCAAAATTCAACCTCCTCGGCCCCTCGCCGTCGCCCGAACTCGTCAAAGCCCTTTCCAACGAGCTTCAGGTTACCCCGCAAACTCCTCCGTGTTTCCTCTGGCACACCGTCGAAGACGCGACCGTGCCGGTCGAGAACAGCCTGCTCTTCGCCGAAGCCCTCCGCCGCAACCATGTGCCTTTCTCCCTGCACATTTACGAAAAAGGCCACCACGGCCTCGGCCTGACAAAAGCCGCCCCGCCTTGGGGCGATCAATGCCTTTACTGGTTCGGCGAGCGCGGGTTCCTCGGTGCGGACAAGCATTGATTTCTCGCCCGCGCTTCTCCCGCCCGTCAATTCGCGGTGACACGCCGCCTTAGGCCTTGCCAAGGACTAAAGCACTCCGCACGGTCTTCCCTTTTCCAAAGACCGAACGCCTTCCGTGCTTATGAATCAGAACATCCGCAATATCGCCATCATCGCCCACGTTGACCATGGGAAGACCACCCTCGTTGACCAGCTCCTCAAAGAGGGCGGGGTTTACCGCGCCAACCAGGCCGTCGAAGTCCGCGCCATGGACTCCATGGACCTCGAAAAAGAAAAGGGCATCACGATCAAGGCCAAGAACACCTCCGTTCACTGGAAGGGCAAGATCGTCAACATTCTCGACACCCCCGGCCACGCCGACTTCGGCGGCGAAGTCGAGCGCGCCCTCCGCATGGTGGACGGCGTTCTCCTCGTGATCGACTCCTACGACGGTCCCCAGGCGCAGACGCGCTTCGTGCTCCGCAAGGCCCTCGCCCACGGCCTCAAGGTCGTCATCGTCATCAACAAGATCGACCGCCCCAACGCCGACCCCGTCAAGATGTATGACAAGGTCCTCGAACTCCTCATGGAACTCGAAGCCACCGAGGAGCAGTTCGACGCTCCCGTCGTTTACGGCTCCGGCCGCGACGGCTACATGATGTATAAGCTCGGCGACGAGAAGAAGGACATGACCCCTCTCTTCCAGACGATCATCGACCACGTCCCGCCTCCCTTCGCCAAGCCCGAGGAGCCGTTCCACATGCTCGTGTCGAACATCGACTGGTCCGACTACGTCGGCCGTATCGCCGTCGGCAAGATCCTCGGCGGCATCATCAAGGTCGGCGACCCCATGTTCGTCATCCGCCACAACGAAGCCGGCAAAAAAGTCCGCACCAAGGTCACCAAGATTTTTGAGTTCACCGGTCTCGGTCAGCGCGAAGTCGAGCAGGCCCACGCCGGCAACATCGTCGGCCTCGCCGGCTTTGAAGACGTTGACATCGGCGACACCCTCGACGTGCGCGAAGACGGCCACGCCCTGCCCTTCACCCAGATCGACCCGCCGACCCTCGAGATGCAGTTCTGCGTCAACGACGGCCCGCTCGTCGGCCAGGAAGGCAAGCTCGTCACCTCGCGCCAGATTCGCGAGCGCCTCATGCGCGAGCTGAAGACCAACGTCTCCATCTACATCGACGACGCCGAGCGCGCCGGCGTGTTCAACGTCAAGGCCCGCGGCACCATGCAGGTCGCCGTGCTCGTCGAGACGATGCGCCGCGAAGGCTTCGAGCTCCTCGTCTCCCGCCCGACCGTGATCGAGAAGGTTGTCGATGGCGCCCGCCACGAGCCTTACGAGACCGTGTGGATCGAGGTTCCCGACGAGTGCGTCGGCTCCATCATGCAGAACCTTGCCAACCGCAAGGGCCAGCTCACCAACATGGAGAAGCTCACCGCCACCACCATGATCGAGGCCACCATCACGACCCGCGGCCTCATCGGCCTCGAAATCGACGTGATCAACGCCACCAGCGGTCGCGGCATCACGAGCCATCTCTTCAAGGAATACGGCCCGTATGCCGGTGAAGTTCTCACCCGCATGACCGGCGTGATCACGGCGACCGAAGCCGGCGAAACCACCACCTACGCCCTCCTCATGGTTCAGGAACGCGGCAAGCTCTTCATCGGGCCCGGCGAGCAGGTTTACGAAGGCATGATCTGCGGTGAGAATCCTCGTAACGAAGATATCTCCTGCAACGCCGTGCGCGAAAAAGCCCTCACGAACTTCCGTTCGCAGGGTTCGGGTGTGGCCACCGGCCTCATCCCCGCCGCCAAGATGTCCCTTGAGCGCGCGCTCGAATACATCGCGTCCGACGAGCTCCTCGAGGTCACCCCGAAGAACCTCCGCCTCCGCAAGCGCATCCTCAACACTGGCGAGCGCCTCAAGGCCAAGAAGTCCGGCAAGTAAGCGGACGGCCCGTTCGCTCCACCCTCAAAGCCGCCGGCTCACCCCGGCGGCTTTTTTGCGCCCGTATCGATTCAGTCATCACACAAACGCTGAATTATCGCCTCATTATAGCATCAGTCCTTGCTATGCAATGGACTTATTAATCACGTTAACCACATGTCCAACAGTTCATTTACCAGCCAGCAACTCGACCTCTCAGACCTTACCTTACCCAAAGAAAAAACCTACGGACGGATTGTCCTGACCTTGGCCGTGATCGTCTGGATCGTCCTCGCCTTTACTCTCGTAGGTGCCTTCTACGCACTATTGTTCGGTATCATCGGGTGGTTGGGCCACGGACTCCTGGCCGCTCATCTGCGCGCGGAATCGGTTAAAGTCAGCGAGCGTCAACTCCCCCAGCTCTACGACACCTTTGTGCGCGTATGCGCCAAACTCGGCGTCTCCCCCATGCCCAGTCTCTACGTCGTTCAGGCCGGTGGTGCTCTCAACGCCTTCGCCACGAAATTCGGCGGACGCAATTTTGTCGTGGTAAACTCCGATCTCCTGGAAGCCTTTGGCCCCTCTTCGCCTGAAATCGAATTCATCCTTGGCCACGAACTCGGACATCTGAAGAGCAACCACATCTCCAAGCGCATTCTCTTCGCCCCCGGCATCCTCATGCCGCTCATCGGCCCGGCCTACCTGCGCGCCTGCGAAGCTTCCTGCGACCGCCACGGCGCCTTCGCCACCAGCAATCCCCAAGGCGCGACCAGCGCCCTCCTCGCCCTGAGCGGTGGCAAGGCCCACGGCCGCATTCTGGATGCCGGCTCTTTCGCGGATCAACACAACGAGGAGCGCGGATTCTTCGTTTCCTGGCACGAGCTCTCCTCACCCTATCCCACCCTTTCTCAGCGCGTCGCCAAAATCCTCGCGCTCAACAATCCTCACTTCGACACCCGTCCGGCCCGTCACCCTCTCGCATATCCCCTCGCCCTCCTCACTCCCGGCGGACGCGCCACCTCCGGCGGCGCCAATGCGATGATCTTCATCGTCGTCATCGGCCTGCTCGCCGCCATGGCCATCCCCGCATTCCAAAAAGTGCGCACGGCCGCACAGGAAAAAACCTGCATCAACAACGAGCGCATGATCGCCGCCGCCGTGCAGCAATACACGCTGGAAAACAACAAGGCACCCGCCGCCATCTCGGACTTTTCCGGTCCTGGAAAACCTCTGGCCGCGTTTCCCGCCTGCCCGTCCAAGGGCCACTACGAGATCGAGCCTCAGGCCGACGGAACGGTCAAGGTCACCTGCTCCGTCCACGGCGGCCATAGCTACTAAAATCCTCGGCTGATCTCGCCCGCATCCATTCCCCAAAGCCGCCGGTTCACCCCGGCGGCTTTTTTGCGCCCGCACTCCTTCGCGCGGCATGGTATCAGTTGCCACGGCACGCCGTCTGCGTTGGCGTGCTTATCATCATCGACCTTCGCTTCCCATGACCGGCTTTGAACATGTCTTGTGGCTGCTGCTCCTCACGACCGCCTTGAGCGTGATGGGGCGCTGGCTGCCGTGGCCGCAGACCATCACCTATGTGCTCGGCGCGCTCCTCGTCGGGCTCTGGCCGGTCTTTCCTCACATCGAGCTGGAGCCGGAGTTTTTCTTTCTCTTCTTCGTTCCTCCGCTGCTGTTTTCGGACGGCTGGCTCATGCCGCTCCGGGAGTTTACGAAGGCCCGCCGGCCCATCCTGATCCTCGCCATCGGGCTCGTGCTTTTCACCACCGTGACCGTTGGCTTCGTCGCCCACTGGCTCGTGCCCGGGCTGCCGCTCGCCATGGCCTTCGCCCTCGGCGCAATCGTGTCGCCCACCGACGCCATCGCCGTCAGCGCGATCACCGAACGGCTTAAAGTCCCCACTCGCCTTACCATCATCCTCAAAGGCGAGAGCCTGATGAACGACGCCACCGGCCTCGTCGCCTTCAAGCTCGCCCTCGCCGCCCTCGTGGCAGGCACGTTCTCGCTGCGCGCGGCCACGGTCGATTTCACGCTGCTTGCGGGCATCGGCTTCGGCGTGGGGCTCGCCATCGCCTATCTCATCGGACGTATCCGCGACTTGCTGCGCCATCTGCGCGGCTCCGATCCGTTTATCGAAACGACGGTTTCGTTGATGACGCCCTACGCCGCCTACCTCGCGGCCGGAGCACTCGGTGGAAGCGGCATTCTCGCGGTCGTCGCCGCCGGGCTCTACTCCGGCTGGCGCGATCCCGTGCGCACGGATGTCGAGAGCCGGCAGACCTCATGGACCGTCTGGTCCACCGTCCTGTTCTGGCTCAACGGCCTCGCCTTCGTCCTCCTCGGCCTGCAATTCCCGGACATCTTCGCCTCCGTCAGCCACCTGTATTCCACCGGCACGCTCGTCCTGTTCACGCTGGTGATTTCCGCCATCGTGATCGTCGGCCGACTCGCCTGGGTTTTCCCCGGCGCCTATCTGCCTTTTCTGCTTTCGGCCAAAGTTCGGCGCACCGAGAAACGCTATTCCTGGCAGGCCGTGCTCGTCTGCGGCTGGGCCGGTATGCGCGGCACGGTCACGCTCGCGGCGGCGCTTTCCATTCCGCTCTGGCAGGCCGACGGCAAACCGTTCCCCGGGCGCGATCTGGTCATCTTTCTCTCGTTCGGCGTGATCGTCGTCACGCTGCTCCTGCAAGGCACCACGCTTGAATGGCTCATCTGCCGTCTCGGCCTGCGTGAAGACGACACCCGCAGCCAGGAAGACCGGCTCGCCCGCATCGCCGCCGTCGAAGCCGGCCTCAAGGTCCTGACCACCGATCAAAACGCCACCGCCAACCCCGAGGAATCCGCCGCTCTCGGCAAAGTCGTGTCGGAGTATGAAACCCGCCTCGCCGAGCTGGTCGCCGACGGCGAAGTCCGGGCCAACGCCCATGCGCATCGCAATGCCAGCCGGGCGCATCGCCTCAAGGCCCTTCGCGCCGAACGCACCGCTCTCGACGATCTCTGGCGCCGCGACGTCATCACCGACGATACCCACCGTCCGCTCCTGCAACTGCTCGATCACGAGGAATCAATGCTCAGCGAAAACTCCGAATTGGCAGACACCTGAACGGATAAATCCAACGATCCGAACATCCACTGATTACGGGGGATTGCGCGGATAGTCCAATCCCTCACAATCCTCAGCGGCATCAGCCGCTCCTCCGTTCAACCTGTGGAGGCCATTGGCCGAAACCGCTCCCAGAGAATCGCCCCGTTGGGCGATTCCACAAGGGGTTAAAAACTCCGTAAGTCCGGCTGCAGTTTTCTTGGAAATGCTCTCGACCCAAGAAAACAAAAAGACCGCCGGAGTTTTCCGGCGGCCTTTTAAGGAATGATGATGATGATGATGATGATTAGACCGCCGGTGCGGCCACCTTGGGCGCCGCAGCCGGCACCAAACCGCCGGTGCCAACCTTGTGGGTCGTGGCATCGGCCGGCATGATCGTGCGCTCGCAGAAGTCGCCGAACTTCTCCCCTTCGTTGCGCTCCTTGGCGTAGCGCTTGATCACGGGTTCGAGGAGCTTCACCGCATCTTCGATGGTGATGCTCGGGGAAACGAGGCGGTTGAGGCGGTTGCCGATGTAGGAAGCCCCGAGATAGAGCGCGTATTTGTTCGGCGCCTTGCCGACGAACGCGATCTCGGCGAGATACGGGCGGGCGCAACCGTTCGGGCAACCCGTCACGCGGAGACTGATGGCGTCGTCATGCAGGCCGGCCTCGTCGAGGACGGTTTCAAAACGCGCAAGGATGTCGGGCAGCGCACGCTCGCTCTCGGCGAGGGCCAGACCGCACGTCGGGAGCGCGACGCAGGAGAGCGCGTTGAGGCGCACGCCGGAGCGGTCGTTTTCCTTGTCGAGGCCATAACGGGCGAGGATCGCCTCGATGACGGGCTTCTCCTTCTCGCTGATGCCGGAGATGGTGAGGTTTTGCGACGGCGTGAGGCGGAAGTCGCCGCGGTGCATCTGGGCGATCTCGCGGAGCGCGGTCTTCATCGCCCAGCCTTCGCGGTCCACGATGCGGCCCGAGAGGATGTGCAGGCCGTAGAACCACGAACCGTCGGCGTTTTTGTGCCAGCCGTGCTGATCCTGGATGGTCGTGAAGACGATGGGCTTGGCGGGCGCGAAGGTGATGCCGCTGCGCTTCTCGACCTCGGCCTTGAACCAGGCGATGCCCTTGTCCTCGATGGTGTATTTGAGGCGGGCGTGGCGGCGGTTGGTGCGGTCGCCGTTGTCGCGTTGCGTGGTGAGCACGGCCTCGCCGATTTTGTTGACGTTGTCGCGGGTGATGAAGCCGAGGGTGTCGGCGATGCGCGGGAAAGTTTCCTCGTTGCCGTGGTTCATGCCGAGACCACCGCCGACGGTCACGTTGTAGCCGGTGAGTTTTCCGTCCTCGATGATCGCGATGTAGCCGAGATCCTGCGAGTAAACGTCGATGTCGTTGGACGGCGGAACCGCGAAACCGGTCTTGAATTTGCGCGGCAGGTAGGTGCTGCCATACATCGTCTCGACCTCGGGTTCACCGCCGGCGACGAGTTCCTCGTCGAGCCAGATTTCGTGGTAGGCGCGGGTCTTGGGGAGGGAGTAGTCGGACCAGTTCTTCGCGTCCTGATAAACCTGCTCCTGCGCGGGCGACTGCTCGGGATTGACCGGGCCCATGACGTTGCGGTTCACGTCGCCGCACGCCGCGATGGAATCGAGAAGCACCTTGTGCATGCCCTGGATGAGGGGCTTCATGTTGCCCTTCAGCACGCCGTGAAACTGGAACGTCTGGCGCGTGGTGAGACGCAGCGACGGCGAGGCCAACTGGGTCGCGAGATCATCGAGCACGAGCCACTGCTGCGCGGTGGCCTTGCCGCCGGGTAGCCGCACGCGAAGCATGAACGAGAAAGCCTTGTCCTTGCCGGCCTTCTTGAGGGCGACGCGCTGGTCGCGGTCGTCCTGCTGGTAAGTGCCGTGAAACTTGATGAGCTGCTCGCTATCGGCCGAGACCACGGCCGTGGACGTGTCGGCGAACTCCGCCTTGAGATTGCCGCGCAGGTGGCGCGACGCGGTTTTGATGCCTTCATTGGCGACAAGAGGCTTCGGAGCAGCAGAGTCGGTGGTCATGGTGAAAGGACAAACGTGCATCCGGTCCCCCCACGCTTCAAGTGGGAAAACCAGTTTGTTGGGTAAGTTACTTTGAATGGCCGCCTCCCGTGTGCCTTCCCCATTGGATGTTGAGCGTTGGCCGTTCACCGAGTTGGGAGTTCACGGACTCCACCTTGATGTAATAACATCCGTAGCCACACCAAATCCATGACCATCGAACTCAAACTTCGCAAAGTTGGCAATTCCCTCGGCGTGGTTCTGCCCAAGGAGGCCTTGGCTCATTTGAACGTCGGAGAGGGCGATGTGATCACTTTGACCGAATCGCTCGACGGTGTGCGGCTGACCACCGCCAACCCCGAGTTCTCCAAATCCATGGCGGTTTTTGAGTCCTTGAATCGGCGCTATCGGAACACGCTGCGCGAGCTCGCCAAATGACCGGGCCGCATTGGTTTTCTCGCGAGGAATGCCTCGCCCTGCACGACATGATGCTCGCCGACTACGGCGGCTTGGCGGGAGTGCGGGACGACAACATGCTCGAATCCGCCCTCGCCAAGCCACGCCATCTATTCGTGTATGGCAAATCCACGCTGGCCGAGCTGGCCGCCTCCTACTCCTCCGGAGTCGTGAAGAATCCCCCTTTCCTCGATGGCAACAAGCGCACCGGCTTCATCCTGGGCGCCGCGTTTCTGGAGCGAAATGGACAAACCTTTTTCGCCTCGGAAGTGGATGCCGTCATGAAGACGCTCGCCCTCGCCGCCGGCGAAATCAACGAAGCCGCCTACGCGGTGTGGTTCGCCAAAAACTTCCGGCGCGCCGGATAGGGCGCCGAGTTCATGACATCATCCTGTTCTTCCTATCTAAAT
>JAHFTG010000190.1:0-2454 GCA_023269455.1 Opitutaceae bacterium
GGAGAAGAATATCCGCGCCATGAAGATCACGTTGCAGGTCTTCTTTGATGGCGGTGGCGAGGCCGTAGCCGTCGGTGTTGTGGCCGGTCCAGCCGTGGGCGGTGCGCAACAGGGTATTGACGGCTCCGATGGGGCTGGCGGTGTCGGTCACGGCGACTTCAGGCAGTCCGAAGGCGATGATCTTGTGCGGGACGGTGAGGTTGAGGCCTTTGAAACCGCGGGCGTGAAATTTCTTCAGGGCCGCGGGCAAATCTTCAGGCGTGATTTCGAAGCGGAAGTATTTCCAGGTGGCGAAGCGGGGATCACGCAACGCCATGTGGGCGAGTGCGGCATTGTGCATCGGGGGGCTGATCGAGTGCTTGATCGGGTGGCCGAGCACGGCGAGCGCGGTGCCGGGGAATGACCAAGTGTCGAGGTCGGCGAGCGTGTGGATCGGTTCGGCGGACGTCATCGTTTTCGTTCGATCTGAAGAGAGAACGGGAATGAGAACGAGAACGATTATGCGGACGTCACGGCTGGGCGTGGCGTTCGTGGGTCTCTTCAAACTCCTCGACGAAGCCGGCGAAGAGCTTCGAGCGGGCGGCGTCGCCCGCGAGGTTGTAGTGGTGCGCGAGGTTGCGGCAGGTGCGGCAGAGGACTTCGCGGACGGGGGTGGGCGCGAGGTCGGAGACTTTGGGTGAGACTTTGTTGGCCTTGAGAAAGGCGAAGACTTCTTCGGGGGAGCGAAATGCGCCCTGTTCGAATGGGTCGATGAAGAGCGGCGCGTCTTCGAGGTAGCAGCCAACCATGAAGTGGCCGGGAAGGCCAACGGGTTCCAGGTCGAGGCCGAGGCGCTGGGCGACGAGGAGATAAACGATGCTGAGCGAAAGCGGGGTGCCTTTGCGGCGGGCGAGGACTTGGTCGAGGTAGCTGTTGAGCGGGTCGGTGTAGTGCTCGATGTTGCCGCGAAAGCCGTGCTCGTGAAAGAGGACGCGGTTGAGGACGCGGCATTTTTCGCGGATGGAGAGCGGTTCGGCGAAGAGCTCGCGGCAGCGGGCGGCGAGGGCGTCGAGTTGTTCGCAGCAGGCGCCGGCGTCGATATTGGGGAACACCGTGCGACTCAGGAGGAGCGCGCCGGTTTCCAACTCGTAGTTGAGCGAGCGGATGAAGCCGACGAACTCGGCGACCGGATCGGTGAACTTTAATTCTTCGAGGTAGCCGCGTGCGGGAACGGAGAGGAGGCGGTCACCGCTTTTGGCGAGGGCTTCGAGGAAGTCGCGGGCGGCGGGGCCGTGGGCGGTGAAGTGGGCGAGCAATCCTTTGCGGACGGCCGGGCTGGGGTCGTCGAGCAACCCGAGAAGCGCTTCGCGGGATTCGAGGTTGGGTTGATCGTGGTCCACGGGAGAAATCGAAATCGCTTTTACGGGCGAGGCAAACGGGAAAGCGCGCGCGGGCTGCGCGGCGGTCGGTCAGCGCGCCCCGTAGAGCGCGGTGCCGATGCGGACTTGCGTGCTGCCCGCGAGGATGGCGGCTTCGAGATCACCGCTCATGCCCATCGAGAGTTCGCGCAGGGGGGCGCCGGATTTTGCGGCGAGGTCGTCGCGGATGGCGCGGAGATTTTCAAAGGTGCGGGCGGCGAGCGCGGCGGTCTCGGCGGGCGTGGCACCGAGCGGGGCGATGGTCATGAATCCGTCGATACGCAGGTGCGGGCAGGCGAGCGCGGTTTCCAGGAGGCGGGGAGCGTCGGCGGGGTCGGCACCGAATTTGGCGGGGTCGTGGCCGGCGTTGATCTGGAGGAGCACGCGGAGGGTTTTGCCGAGGTCGGCGGCGGCGCGGTCCAGGAGCGTGAGGAGTTTCGCGCTGTCCACGCTTTGGATGCGGTCGAAGTGGGCGGTGGCGAGCTTGGCCTTATTAGATTGGAGGTGGCCGATGAGTTCCCACTGGATTTTGGCGGTGCAGAGCGGCTGTTTGTCGATGGCTTCCTGGACGCGGTTTTCGCCGACGGCGGGCAGGCCGTAACGGGCGGCGTAGTCGGCGGCGGCGGCCGGATGGGTTTTGGTGACCGCGAGGAGGGCGACCTCGGCGGGATCGCGCCGGGCACGCGCGCAGGCGACGACGATCTGGGCGCGGATGTCATCGGCGCGGATCTGAAATTCTTCGTATGAGGGGAACATTAAAGCCGGGTTTATGATTTGCGGTGGAATAAGCGTTGTTTATACTGAGCACGAATTGGTTGCCGCCCATGCAAATCGAAAACTTCAAAATCTTCGCCGATCTGGTTGAAACGAAGAGTTTCTCAAAGTCCGCAAAAATCAACGCCATCACCCAATCGGCGGTGAGCCAGCAGGCTCGCGCGATGGAGCGGCATTTCAAGGCGCTGCTGATCGACCGCAGCCAGAAGCAGTTCCAACTGACGCGCGAGGGTCAGCGGGTTTACGAGGCGGCGAAGGAGCTGCTGCACAGCTACGACAAGCT
>JAHFTG010000190.1:2554-4999 GCA_023269455.1 Opitutaceae bacterium
CAGGCCACGGTCCTCCAGGAGCAGAAACAGGGGTCGCTGGCGGTGCTCTCTTTCAAGGGCCGCGAGTTCACCCGCCAGCTCGCCATCCTGCATCGCAAGGGCCGCGTGCTCACGCCGGCGATGAAGAAATTCATCGAGACGCTGGGCATGGATCTGCCGGCGATCAATCAATGAGGCTTTATATGCCCTGTCGGCTAGTTGCGTCATTCGGGCGCAGCCATTTCGAGGCGTGAAACTGGAACAAACCTCTTTTTTCCGGCACTAGCCGGATAACATTTATGGCAATCTCCCTCCCCGAAATCCTTCTCGGGCTTTATCTCTTCACGCTGCTCGGCATGTGCGTGTTTGGTCTGCACAAGGTCAAAATGCTGTGGCTTTACCTGCGCGCATCGCGGCGTGGTTCTCCGCCTCATGCGGCGTGGTCCGGGCCGACGCCCAAAGTGTGCGTGCAGTGTCCGCTTTTTAACGAGCCGCTCGTGGTCGAGGCGCTGCTGGAACGCGTCACGGCGCTGCGCTGGCCGCAAGGCTTGCTGGAGATTCAAGTCCTCGACGATTCGACGGACGAGACGACCGAGATCATCGACCGCTGGCTGAAGGCGAATCCCGACCGCGCGGTGAACGTCAAACATATCTGCCGGCCCAAGCGCGAGGGCTACAAGGCGGGCGCACTGGCCTATGCGATGAAGCTGACGGACGCGGAATTCTTCGCGATTTTCGACGCGGATTTCCGGCCCGAGCCGGAGTTTTTGGAAACGCTCATGCCGCATTTTTCCGATGCGAAGGTGGGCGTAGTGCAGGCGCGCTGGGAGTTCAGCAATCGTCGGGCGAGCCTGCTCACGCGGTTTCAGGCGATCTTTCTTGATGCGCATTTCGTGGTCGAGCAGGCGGCACGGTGCTCGGCGGGATTGTTTTTCAATTTTAACGGCACAGCGGGCATCTGGCGGCGCGAGGCGCTGGAGGATGCGGGCGGCTGGACGCCCGATACGGTGACGGAGGATCTTGATGCGAGCTACCGTGCGCAGTTGCGTGGCTGGCGGTTTGTTTACCTGCCGGATTACGCGGTGAATTCCGAGCTGCCGGAGAATCTCACGGCGTTCAAATCGCAGCAGCGCCGCTGGACCAAGGGCGGCATCCAGGTGATGCGCAAGCAGCTCGCCGCCATCCTGCGCAGCGACGTGCCGGGGCGCATCAAGCGCGAGGCGGCGGCGCATCTGCTCGTCGGGTTTATCCATCCGCTGCTCGTGTTATTTTCGGTGATCTTTGTGCCGTATCTCCTGATCGGCGCGCGCGTGCCTGGCGGGTGGCTGGTTTTCAATCCGGTGGTGGTGGTGCTGACCAGCGGCGTGACGGTGGCGCTCTACATCACGGGGCAGTATTTCCGCCAGCGCCAGTGGCGCGAGGGGTTGCTGTTGTTCGTGACCGCGCCGCTGATGCTGGCCTTTGGTCTGGCGATGAGCGTGACGTGCTGCCTGGCGGTGTGCGAAGGGCTTTCGCAGCGTGGCGGCGAGTTTGTGCGCACGCCGAAGGGTGGCCGTGCGGTCACGGCGGGCGGGTTGCTGTCACGGTTTCGCAGCCGGACGTTGTTTGCCGCACTGACCTTGGTGGAACTGGCCTTGGGGCTGGTGATGCTGGGCGGGGCGATTCATTTCGGGCGGCATGATGCGGCGCTGCTGGCATCGGTGCTGGTGGTGAAGGCCACGGGATTTCTGGGAATCGCGCTTATCTCGACCAGCGACATGCTGCCCCGGTCGAGTGAGGCGCGCGCTTGACGGCGGGAATAAGGCGGGTCCGTTGTGGCTCTTAATTACCAACAACTATGAAACGTTTTTTATTTCCCTTTTTGGCGGCGGTCATGATGGCGACGGCGGCGGTTTCGACCGTGCGCGCGGAGTTGCCGGTCTTGGGCAAGGCTCCCGCTTGGAAACTGAAGGATCTGCAGGGCAAGGAGGTGAGCTCGGCTGATTTCAAGGGGAAGGTCGTGGTGATCGATTTTTGGGCGACGTGGTGCCCGCCATGCCGTGCGGAAATCCCCGGCTACATCGCGTTGCAGAAAAAATACGCGGACAAAGGCCTCGTGATCCTCGGCGTCTCGGTGGACGAAGACGGGGCGAAGGTGGTGGCACCTTTTGCAAAGGCCAAGGGCATCAATTATAAGATGCTGCTTTTCACGGATGATGTGGTGGCGGCATTTGGCGGGATCGAGGGGATTCCCACGACCTTCCTGATCGACCGCGATGGCAACATTCGAGACAAAAAAGTCGGGATGGCCGAGGAGGCCGACTACGAGAAGCTCATCGTGGAGTTGCTGAAGTAAGCGAGGTTTTCCGAGTCGCTGATTAAGAGTTTTTGAGACGGTGCTCGCGGGTGCCGTCTTTTTATTTTCGCTCGGGGCGACGATGCCTTTTCCAGCTCATCTTTTTTTACCGCTGGCAGTGGCTTCGGCCA
>JAHFTG010000027.1 GCA_023269455.1 Opitutaceae bacterium
GACGCCCATGCCCCGCATCGAAGTCTGCACCGAAATTGCCGCTCCTCTTGAGACGGTTTTCGAGGTCAGCCCAAAGGGAGGTCGGCCCAAAGGGGTCAGGGCGAGTTTCGTCAATTTTCAAAGGAAGCACTCAAGGAAGGACTGGCCGTGTTTGCGTGTTTCCTGGGAGCACCGAGAAGCAGCCCGATCTCGCTCGCTCAACCGCCGCTTCGTTCTAGCTGACCGCTAGGGCGTTGTAGTTTGCGGTTTCTCTGTTGCACCCGGCGGAGGCTTTGCCTCTCAAATCACCAAGGCCCCTGGAATACCCTCGTCCATCGTGGCGAGTCTCGCGCCGTGAGCCTCCGCCACGTTGAGAAGATGCCCATCCGCCACAGCGGCGGCTGTTTTCACCCATCCTGGCAAATCTTTGACGCGGCTCGCATCGGGCACAAAGGCAAGGCGGGCCTTTCCCGGCACAAATCCGGAGATAACCTTTTTCGCCGTCGCCATTTCGTTGATATATTTTCCAAGCAAAGCGACACGCACAAAGCCCAGCTCCGTATGCGGGCACAAAAGAACCTCGTCCGACGCCGCAAGACCTCCCAGCCATTTTTCAGCCCGCCCGTGTTCGCTATGGCCGGTGATCAAAGCCGCCAGCGCGATATTCACGTCGATCAGGTATTTCACGGGAAATCCGCAAGCAGTTCCTTGACGCGGGCGGAGGTCAATTCAGGGGTGCCGGGCGGTGTATGCACCACCAGAGAGCCCGTCACCTTTGAGCGGTGCAACTTGGGCGCGGGCGCGACCTTGGAAGTGGGCGTCAAAACGATGTTCCCGCCGTTGACACGGCATGAGAATTTCATTCCCGGCTTTAACCCGAGCCGCCGCCTGGCACCTGATGGCAGAACGATCTGCCCCTTGCTCGAAAGTGTCGTGGTCATGTCTTACTGTCTTACTGGCTCCGGGAATGTCAAACGGCTTCATCCGCGCGGCCCTTCGCCGCTGATTCATCTGAAGCGAATTGCCCCCTCCCCCTGTATCGCATCGTCGAAATCCCCGACGCCCTCGCCAAAGACAACGCCCGGAAACGGGATCTCGCTCGCTCACCCTGACGCCTTCCCTAGCCTCGGTCGCTTAATGCCGCCCTTCACGACCATCCTCACCCACCCCGGCGGCGCGCACAAAGACGAGTTTCTCGCCTGCTGCGTCCTCCTCGCCGAACACCCCGCGCCCATCGTCCGTCGTGAGCCCTCGCCCGCCGACCTCGCCGCTCCGGCTATCGCCGTCGTTGACGTCGGCCACGTTCACGATCCCTCGCTCAACAACTTCGACCACCACCAGCTCCCGCGCGATCACGTCCCCACCTGCTCGCTCTCGCTCGTCCTCCAACACCTCGGACTCTACGAAGACGCCCGCCAGTTCTGCGACTGGCTGGAACCCGCCGAATGGTTCGATTGCCGCGGCCCCAACGACACCGCCCGCTGGCTCGGCGTCGAACGCGACATCGTCTTCAAGCTCAACTCCCCCATCGACGGCACGCTTCTGCGCCGCTTCGCCCAGTCCGCGCAACTCGCGCCCGGCGACCCGCTCTGGGAAATAATGCGCCTCATCGGCGACGACCTGCTCACCTACGTCCGCTCGCTCCGCCAACGCCTCGACTTTATTGCCCGCCATGCAGAGCTCTGGCCACTCGACAGCTCTTCTGATTCCGCGTGCGCCCTCTTCCTCCCGCGCACCGATCCGCTCCCCGAAGATCCCACCGCCGGACTGGATCGCCACATCTCAAACCAAGGACTGAACCCCCGTATCATCGGAACCAGCGCCTCGATTTCACTCGCATCGCGGGCGAGCCCGACGTCCACTTCGCCCACGCCCGCGGTTTCGTCGCCAAGACCTCCGCGACCGATCCGCAGCGACTGCTCGCCCTGCTCCGCCTCTCCCTGATCCTCACCTGAATCGCGCTGCGGGGAAAAGGCGTGAACCCCGTCCTCACGCCCGGAGCGGGAACCAATCCCCCGATTTGGTATCCAAGCGCGCATGCCAGCGCTTAAGTTGAAATCCAAACGTCCGCGCATCGCGATGGTCTCGACCCACGGCTACGTCGCGGCAAATCCTCCCCTCGGCGCGGCCGACACCGGCGGCCAGATCGTTTACGTCCTAGAACTCGCCAAAAAACTAGCCCAGTTGGGCTACGATGTGGACATCTGGACGCGCCGCTTCGAGAAGCAGCCCGAGATCGACATCGTCAACCCGCGCGTGCGCGTCATCCGCGCCCGCTGCGGCGGCGACGACTTCATCGCGAAGGAATATCTGCACCTGCACCTCATGGAATGGTGCGAACACGCCCTGCGCTTCATCAAAAAGCACGGGCTCAAATACGAGTTTATCAACAGCCACTATTGGGACGCCGGCTGCGCGGGCCAGCGTCTCTCCGAAGCCTTGGGCGCCCCCCACGTCCACACGCCGCACTCCCTCGGCCTCTGGAAAAAACAACAGATGGAGACCGACTACCCCGAGCGCGCCAAAACATTCGAAAAAGAGTTCAACTTCTCCGAACGTATCAAGCACGAGACTATTCTCTACCGCACCTGCGCGCTCGTCGTCGCCACCACCCCGCCCCAACTCGACATGATCACCGACGACTACGGCGTGCCCGCCGACCGCGTCCACATGATCCCACCCGGCTACGACGACAACCGCTTCTTCCCCGTCAGCGAAGCCTCGCGCCAGCTCATCCGCCGACGCCTCGGTTTTAAACAGCCGACCATTCTTGCGCTCGGGCGCCTCGCCACCAACAAAGGCTACGATCTGCTCATAAACGCCTTCTCGCTGGTGGCCAAACGCCAGCCAGACGTCATCCTCCACCTCGCCGTCGGCGGGCAAAAATTGGACGGCCACGAGAAACGCATTCTCACGGAACTAAAATCGCTCGTGAAGAAACTCGCCCTCGGCAAACGCGTGAAATTCTCCGGCTACATCGCCAATCAGGACCTCGCCGATTATTACCGCGCCTCCGATCTCTTCGTGCTCAGCAGCCGTTACGAACCCTTCGGCATGACCGCGATCGAAGCCATGGCCTGCGGCTGTCCGACCGTCATCACCATCCACGGCGGCCTTTTTCGAGCCGTGTCGTTTGGTCGCCACGCACTCTTCGGCGATCCCTTCGACAAGGAAGACCTTGGGATCATGATGCTCAAACCGTTCAAACATCCCAAGCTCTGGACCCGCCTGTCCCGCATGGGCGCGCACAAATCCCGCAGCCTCTTCACCTGGACCGGCATCGCCCAGCAACTCATCGGCCTCGTCGAGGGCCGCACCATGATTAAGGCGCTCAACGACACCGAGTGGGAAGAACCCTGGAACGACGGCGACTAACACCTTCATGCAGCCTCCCCACCCCATCCGGCTCTTCTGCACCGACCTCGACGGCACCCTGCTTGGGAATCCCGAGGGCACCCGCCGCTTCGCCACCGCTTGGGCTGCGCTCCGCCCCCGCCTCCGGCCCCTGCTGGTCTATAACAGCGGCCGCCTCATCGACGACATCAAGGCCCTCGTCGCCGGCAGCGAGCTGCCCCCGCCCGACTACTACATAGGCGGAGTCGGCAGCCAGATCCACGACGTCCGCACCGACCGTCCGCTCGATGATTTCTCCGCCCATCTCTCCAACGACTGGGACCGAGCACGCGCCCACGCCATTGTCGCCGCCTTTCCAGGCGTGAAACCGCAGCCGGATGAGTTTCAACATGCGTTCAAATCCAGCTGGTTCCTGGAAAACGCCCGCCCCGAACAACTCCGCGAACTGGGCAGTCAACTCATCCAGGCCGGCTTGGAAACCAGCCTCGTCTACTCCAGCCAGCGCGACCTCGACATCCTCCCGCGCAACGCGACCAAGGGCGGCGCCCTCCGCTGGCTCGCCGAGCGTCTCGGCATCCCCGCCGAACACATCCTGGTTGCCGGCGACACCGGCAACGACAGCTCCATGTTCCTCCTCCCCGGCGTGCGCGGCATCGTCGTCGAGAACGCCCAGCCCGAGCTTTTCGAGGCCACCGTCGCACTTCCTTTTTACTGCTCACGCCTCGTCATGGCCGACGGCGTCCTCGACGGCCTCCGTCACTACGGTGTCCTCTCCGAGTTACCCTCCGCCCAGGCCTCCGGCCTTGCTGCCGACGAGATGGCCCCCGGTTTCCGCCTCCTCTTCACCGGCACCCGCCTCGGCCCGCTCGACGCCTCCGAAAAAAAATTCCTCCTCAGCGCCTACGATCACGCGCTCGAAGCCCTGAGAAAAAACATCACCCCGCTCGGTTTCTCCGCGTGCTCGCTCGCCGACAATCCCGTCACCGGCACCGACGCCAACTACCGCAGCGTCTGGGCCCGCGACGGCGGCATCACCATCATCAACACGATCGATCTCGACGATCCGGGAATCCGTGCCGCCCAGCGCGCCACCCTCGATACCCTGCTCAACGCCGCCTCCCCCAACGGCCAGATTCCCGCCAATGTGCGCATCGACGACGGCGTCCCGGACTACTCCGGCGTGGGCAACATCTGCTCCATCGACAGCGGCCTCTGGATCATCATCGCCTTCTACAACTACGTCGCCAAGACCGACGACCACGCCCTCCTCCGCGTCCACTCCGCCCGCCTCCAACGAGCGATGGACTGGCTCAGCGCACACGACAGCAACAACGACGGCCTCCTCGAAATCCCCGAGGCCGGCGACTGGACCGACCTCTTCGGCCGCTCCTACAACGTCCTCTACGACGAGGTGCTCTGGTTTCGCGCCAACGTCTGCTACGGCCGCCTGCTCGAGTTTCAAGGCAACTACGAACGCGCGGCCGACTACCTCCGCTGGTCCCAGCAGATTCGCGCCCGCGTCCTCGCCGTTTTCTGGCCAAGCACGCTCACTCCCATCGCCGCCGGCCCGCACCGTTTCGCCGACCGCCAGTTCGGCCTCGGCGACACCCAATACCTGCTCGCCGAGATCACCCCCTTCGCCTTCAACTGGCGCTGCGACGTCTTCGGCAACGTCCTCGCCTTCCTCCTGAACCTTCTCGACGCAGACCGCGCCCGCACCGCCTTCCGCTTCATGTGGGGCTCCGGCGTCAACGAACCCTGGCCCGTCGCCAACCTCTATCCCGTCGTGCAGGCCGGCGACCCCGACTGGCGCCCCTACTACACCGTCAACCTCCTCAACCTCCCCCATCACTATCATAACGGCGGCATCTGGCCCATGGTCGGCGGCATGTGGGTGCGCTTTATCCACCGCCTCGGCTTCCACGAAGTCGCCTGCCGCGAACTCCTCAAACTCGCCCGCCTCAACCAACTCGGCCGCGACCACGAATGGGAATTCAACGAATGGGCCCACGGCCTGACCGGACGCCCCATGGGAAAAGCCTACCAAGCCTGGTCCGCCGCCAGCTTCATCCGCGCCTGCCAGGAACTGGAGGCCGATCCCGCCCACCTCACGAACGACTGATCTCCGCTACCGCCACCGTGTCCGAATCCCCCCGCATTCTCTGTTTCGGCGAAATCCTCTGGGACTTCCTCCCCGAAGGACTGTTCGCCGGCGGTGCGCCCTTTAATGTCGGCTACCACCTCAAACAGCACGGAGTCGATGTCCGTCTCGTTTCCGCCATCGGCCGCGACCTGCTTGGCGAGGAGCTCCTTCGCCGCCTCCGCCACTGGAAAATGGATACGGAGCTCATCACCCGCCACAGCGGCCTGCCCACCGGCTATGTGCGGGCCACCTTCGGCGAAAAAGGCGACGCCGCCTACGACATAGTCGCCAGCGTCGCTTGGGACCAGATATTCGCAAACGAGGACGTAACCCGCGCCGCGCTTGGGGCGCAGGCCCTCGTCTTCGGCTCCCTCGCCCAGCGCTCTCCCTTCAACCGCACCGTGCTCGACCGCATACTCACCGTGCTGCCTGCGGACGCCTGGCGCGTCTTCGACGTGAATCTGCGTCCGCCGCACGACGATCTCAATCTCGTGCGCAACCTCGCCTCGCGCGCCACCCTGCTCAAACTCAACTCCGCCGAAGCCGCCCGCCTCACCGACGGCGGCGACGAACACCCCGGGCGCGAGGAACACGACGCCCGCGAACTGGCCTCGCGTCACGGCAACCGTTACGTGTGCGTGACCGCCGGCGCCCGCGGGGCCGGTTTGCTGCACGATTCAATCTGGCATTGGGAAAACGGTCGCCCGGTGGACGTCGCCGATACCGTCGGCGCCGGCGATTCCTTCCTCGCGGCTTTGCTCACCCGACTCCTCCAAAGTCGTCTCTCGCCAAAAGAATGCCTCGCCCGGGCTTGCCGCTTGGGCGAATGGGTCGCGTCCCGACGCGGCGCGACCCCTTCTTACAACGGAGCCGCCTCGCATCTGATCCGGTGAGACCGGTCAGCCGACTTCGCCCTCAGGCTCGCGGAGCGGTTTCGGTTCCCATCTCCGCCCCCGACTGCTCGACTCGCTTTTCGGCAACAACCATGTCGCGCACGAGCGCATGGTATTTTTCGTGCGGCAAAGTTGCCCACGCCATCCGAGCAAGATAGGCCCCGCCGATCATCATCATCACCGCGCCCATCACCGTCAGCCAAAGCAACCGGGTTTCGGATCCCACCGCATCCATCGCAAAACGGGGCAATACCTCCATCACAAAACCCATCCCGAAAAATCCGATCACGTTAGGCAAATTCATACCTCCGTCTTGCTCGACGCATGCCAACGCCTGCGGATGTTTCCCATGTCTCGACGACAACACCTTAACAACCGGCACACTTTGTTCCGTTTTTAGTTTCCTGCAAAACGCACGCTTCCGCGCTCGGGCTGCTTGCAACCTGCAAGCCGTCAGAGATCGCCGAGCTGCGGACGCAGCACGATCTCCTCGACCACCGTGCGGCGCCCCAGCCGATACACATCGAGAAACGCCCGCGCCACGTCCTCCGCCGGCATGATGCGTTCCGCCTTCACTCCGCTGCCCGACCACGACGGCGACCACGTCGCCCCAGGATGCACGCAGCATACGCGCACGCCCGCCGCCTTCGTCTCCGCGCGCAACACCTGCGCCAGTCCGGTCACGCCAAACTTCGCCGCGCAATAAGCCGCGCTGTTCGGGTAAGCCCCGAGTCCCGCAATCGAGCTCATAAAAAATACATCGCCACGACCGCGCGTGACCATCGCCGGCACAAACGCCCGCGACACCAGAAAAGCACTGCGCAAGTTGGCCGCCACGATGCGGTCAAAGTCAGCCACCTTCGTCTCCGCAAACGGCGCGGCCACGAACACGCCCGCGTTGTTGATGAGCACATCCACCGCCTTGAAACGCTTGGTCACGGCAACCCTCAGCGCATCGACCGCCGCCTCGTCCGCGACGTCGCAGGCAAACACCTCGGCAACCGCGCCGAGCTTCACGCACGTCCTCTGCACGGTAGCGAGGTTCCGCGCATTGCGCGCGACCAGCGCCAGCCGCACGCCCGGCATCTCGCGGGCGAATACCTTGGCGATGGCGGCGCCGATCCCCTGCGAGGCACCGGTGACAAGGACGACGGGTTTGGCCATAATAAGATTTAACAAACGAGCGACCTGAAGTCCGAAAAATCCGCCGCGAAGCCACCCTTCACGCCCTTGCAGATCACGCTCACCGCATCGTGGGAATGCAGCGACTCCAGATGCGAACAGGCGATCTGGAAATCTTTGATGCGCGCATCGGCGTTGAACTGCCGGTAGAGCAGCCGCGCCGCGTCCTCGACGAACTTCACATGCGCGCCGTTGAGCTCGGCAAACGCCTGCTCGTCCTCGCGCTTCACCATCACCTGCGTCTCGGTTTTCAACGCGGCGACACACAACGCGTGAACGTCCTCGATCCAGATTTTCCTGCCGGGCGTTTCCTCAAGGATGAGCCGGGCCTTGCTACGTTGCGAATGCGGGATCGCGTAGGCACCGCGCTGGTCGCGTGCATGCTCGGCCAGTTCAGCCGAGCAGGGACACGCCGACGAATAGACGAAGTCGAAATGAATGAAACGCCGGTAAACACCCGCCTCGGTCATCACGCCCTCGAACGCCACGTTGTAGAACTGGTAGCCTTCGAGCCCGCTGCGCAGGCTGCGCTGCACGAGCGGATAGGAAAAACCGATCTTCAACCGCGCCGCCTTGCTCTCCACTTTCCGCAGGTAGGCCGCGAGGATCTTGCCCATCCATTCTCCCGTGAAGACCTCGTCCTTATGATCGTAGAACGAGCGCACGATGCGGCTCATGTTGATCCCTTTCAGATCGGCCTGGAGCGAAACGGTGCCGGTGATGCTGGCCTCGAGCGTGAGCGTTTTGCGCTCCTTGGTGCGGAACTTCAGCGGCAGTTTAAAATTGGAAACGCCCACCTGCTGGATCGGCACGTGCACGCTTTCCGTGGAATCGTTGGCGGCCTCCATCATGTCGGGCAGCGTGGCGATGTAGGCGGGCGTGGCCTTGAACTTCGCGTCGTAGCGCCGCTTGATTTTCGGGGCTGCTCCGCCCGCCGTCGGGTGGAGATACATGGTTTTCTTGGCTTTCATTGTTCGTTTTTGGGTTGAGCCAGACGGGGACCGATAACCGTTCCCGCGGATGCGGGATAAACTGGCGGAGAGTGTATTTTAGAACGCGTCGGGGCCGAAGTATTCGGCAAAGTTGCGCGGCGTCTCGTAAAGTTTCACGGAGTGCAACGTCCCGACCTTGATGTGCGGCGCGAGTTCGTTCCAGAAGGCGATCACGAGGTTTTCCGTGGACGGGATGATCCCGCGCAGAAAATCGACCTCGTCGTTGAGGTTGTGGTGGTCGCACTTGTCCACGATCACCGTGTTCAGAAGCTGCTTCAGATCGCCCAGCTCCATGATGTAGCCGGTCTCGGGGTCGGGCTCGCCGCGCAGGGAAACTTCCAGGACATAATTATGCCCGTGCCAATGAGGGTTCGTGCAGAGACCGTAGTGCTCGACGTTCCAAGCCTGGCTCTTCGATGGATTATGCAGGCGATGGGCCGAGTTGAAATGCACCTGCCGCGTGATGATGACCGTGCCCTTAAGCGGGCGTGGTTTGGCACCAAGGGTGCGTTTGGATTGGGCGGGCTTCGATGGCATGAAGGGAAAACCAATAGCCTAAACACCCCTGCGGTCAATCCGCAGGGTGAAGCCATCGGATCAGATCTGCGGGAACCGGACCGGCTCAAAACGGGGCGCCAGCAGGTGGTTGACCGCAAAGGCGACCAGGTAGGCAAACGCACACATCGCAAAAAGCACCGCATAGCCCCCCGTGACGTCGCCCCGCGCCGTGAAGACATCGAGCAGTTTCCCCGAGAACAAAGGGAAAAGCATGCCGCCAACCGAACCGGCCATGCCGGCCAGCCCCACGACCGAGGCGACCGCGCGTCGCGGAAACATGTCGGACGCGGAGGTGTAGAGGTTGGCCGACCATGCCTGATGCGCCGCCCCCGCCAGACCGATGATCACCACCGCCGTCCAGTCGCCGACCCGGGTCACCACCAGCACCGGCACCACCAGCATGGCGAAGCAGAGCATGGCGGATTTGCGCGCGCGCGTGATCGTCCAACCCGGCCTGCGCGCAAACCAGCCCGTAAGCCAGCCGCCAAAAATGCTTAGCACGGTGACGATGCCGTAGATCGTCACGAGATGAACCCAACTGTGCTTGATATCGAGCCCCCGTGTTTTTTTGAAGAAATCAGGGAGCCAAATCAGGAAAAACCACCACACCGGGTCCGTCAGAAACCTGGCGGCAATCAGGCCCCAAATCTGACGGGAGCCCAACAACAGTCGCCAGGGAATCCGGGCGGCTTCTCCGGCTTGATCGGCGTCGCTGCGGATATGGGCAAGTTCCCCCTCGGTGAGGTTTTTTATTTTTTCCGGCACGTTGTAGAAAGGCAGCCAGAGGAACAGCCACAGCAGCCCCGCCGCGCCCGCCGCGATAAACGCCATGTGCCAGCCCCAATGCAGCACGATCACCGGCACCAGCGCGGGCGCGAGCACCGCGCCGACGTTGCTGCCCGAGTTGAAAATCGTCGTGGCAAAGGCGCGCTCCCGTTTCGGGAACCACTGCGCGCAAGCCTTGATCGCCGAGGGGAAATTGCCGCCCTCGCCCAGCCCCAGCGCAATCCGCGCCGCCAGAAAACCGCCGACACTGAACACCAGCGCATGTCCCGCCGCCGCGATGCTCCAGGCGGCGATGGACACCGCGTAGCCGATTTTCGTGCCGTATTTGTCGATAAACCAGCCGAACAACACCAGGCTCACCGCGTAGGCGCCCTGAAATGCCGAGTTCAGCAGGCCGAATTGCTCGTTCGTCCACTTCAGCTCGTCGTCGAGGATCGGCTTGATGAGCGACAGGATCTGCCGGTCCGTGTAGTTGATCGTCGTGGCGAGAAACAACAGGGCGCAGATGACCCAGCGGTAGCCGCCGACACGCGAACAAGACGTTGTGGAAGCGGGGGTAAATGCCATGCACCCCAGCCAACCTCATGTTCCCCGCCGCGTGAAGAACTTTATCCCACTCCCATGCATAAATCGCCGGCCGCGCCCCGCGACGAGAAACACCCTTGCGCACAGGCAGGCGCGGGCCTTCATCGGATTCACACATGGGCATGCGTTTTTCCATTCTCGCCAGCGGCAGTTCCGGCAATTGCGCCGTGCTGAGAACCGATGAAACGCGCATCCTCATCGACGCCGGTTTCACCCAGCGAAAACTCCGCCAGCTCCTCCATGACGCCGGCGAAGCCCTGGAACACATCGACGCCGTTTTCATCACGCACGAGCACGGCGATCATTGCGCCGGCATCGACGGATTAAAAAAATTCCCGCACATCAAGGTCTTCGCCAACGCCGCCACCGCCCGCGCCGTGCAGGCCAAGCTCGACCACAAGGTCGCGTGGCAGATCTTCGAGACGGGCGCGCGTTTCACGTTTCGCGACTTGGAAATCGAGAGCTTTCACGTGCCGCACGACGCACAGGAGCCGGTGGGCTTTACCTTCTCGCATGGTCAAGAGGCCGACGCTTTGTCGCCGCGCCGCCGCCTCGCCTGGCTGACCGACCTCGGCCACGCCCCGCAGCACATCCACGAACGCATCCGCGACGTCGATGTGGTCGTCGTCGAGAGCAACCACTGCCCGCGCCTGCTCGAAGCCGACACCAAGCGCCCGTGGCCCACGAAACAGCGCATCTCCGGCCGCCACGGCCATCTCTCCAACCAGGCCATGTGCGATCTGCTCGGCGCCGTCGCCAGCCCGCGCTGGCGGCACGTTTTCCTCACGCACCTTTCCCGTGATTGCAACAGCCACGAGGCCATCGAAACCGCTCTCGCCGGCCTGCGCCCCCGCCTCGCCTGCCGGTTCAACATCGTCGCCTCCGGCGGCGGCACGGCGGTCTGCGAACTGTAGGGCGCGGTCAATGTATTTTTGCAGATTTCTCAGCACGCCGCCTGCTTAGAAATATTGACCGTCAGTTCACTGAATGGCCTGAATTGTTCCGCTTATATGCAAATTCCCTCTTCTCTCCGTCGCACCAAGATCATCTTCACGCTCGGCCCAGCCACGCAAAGTGAAGAAATGCTTGAGAAGCTCATCCTGGAAGGCGCCGATATCGCCCGCCTCAACATGGCCCACGGCAACCACGAGTGGACGCGCGCCGTCATCCGCCGCATCCGCGCCGTCTCCAAGAAGGTCGGCCGCGAGATCGCCATCATGATGGACATCAAAGGTCCCGAGATCCGCACCGGCGACGTCGAGGCCCCCATCGAGCTCAAGGTCGGCGAGACCTTCGACTTCACCGTCAAACCCAGCGACCGCGAGGGCGAAGAAATCCGCTCCGTGAACGTCAACTATCAGGACATCGTCAACGACATCCACGTCGGCGACATCGTCCTCGTCGACAGCGGCCTCATGCGTTTCGAAGTCCTCACCAAGGACAACAACCACATCCGCTGCAAAGTTCTCACGCCCGGCGCGCTCAGCTCCCGCCGCCACATCAATCTCCCCGGCGTAAAGGTGAACCTCCCGTCCTTCACCGAGAAGGACCGCCTCGACACCCTCATGGGCATCGAGGAAGGCATCGACTTCGTCGCCCTCTCCTTCGTCCGCGAAGCCAAGGACATCGTCCAGCTCCGCGAATTCATCGCCACCCACGGCTCCAAGGCGAAGATCATCGCCAAGATCGAGGACCAGACCGCCATCGCCAACCTCGATGCAATCATCAAGGCCACCGATTCCCTCATGGTTGCCCGCGGCGACCTCGGCATCGAGTGTCCGCTCGAGGATCTTCCCGTCATCCAGCGCCGCGCCGTCAAGGCCTGCTTCCATCACGGCAAGCCCGTGATCATCGCCACGCACACCCTCGAATCGATGATCAGCTCGCCGGTCCCCACCCGCGCCGAGATCACCGACGTCGCCAACGCCGTTTACGAAAAAGCCGACTGCGTCATGCTCTCCGGCGAGACCACCGTCGGCAAATACCCGATGGAATGCGTGCAAACCCTCGACAAGATCGCCCGCCGCATCGAGCTCGAAGGCCCGTTCCCCTTCGCCGAGCCCGAGCACGTCTCCGGCGACAAGATCAAGCTCCTCAAATCCGCCGTGCTGCTCGCCCACCAGTTCCCCGGCTCCGCCATCCTGACCTTCACCCGCCACGGCAACATGGCCGGCGGTCTGGCCGCCCTCCGCCCCGCGCACGCCACGATCTACGCGATGACCAACACCATCGAGACGCTCCGCCAGCTTCGCATCATGCGCAGCGTCGAGCCATTCATCCTCGAACTCGAAAGCGATCCGAACGCCACCATCGAAAACGCCATCGCCCTCCTCGTTCGCGAAGGCCGCGTGCAGGTCGGCGACAAGCTCATCGTCGCCACCGACATCCTCACCGAAGACCGCCTGGTTGACAGCATCCAGCTCCGCACCGTGCGCTGAGCCACGCGCAAACAAACGCCCGCCTTCTTCAACGCGCCTCCTGGTCGAGGCGCGTTTTTTGCGACCGCCATCCGCCGGCCAGCACCCCGCGCCGTCCGCGCACGTTTCGCATCCGCTGGTTTGCGCTTCATTCGGCATTCGCCATTAGTCATTGATCCTTCTTCCCATGCCCTCGCCCACTCCCGACGCCACGCCCGCCCCCATCCCTGTCACCGTCCTCACCGGCTTCCTCGGCTCCGGCAAGACCACCCTGCTCAACCGCATCCTCACCGAGCAGCACGGCAAAAAACTCGCCGTCATCGAAAACGAATTCGGCGAAGTCGGAGTCGATAACCAGCTCGTGATCTCCTCCGATGAGGAACTCTTCGAGATGAACAACGGCTGCATCTGCTGCACCGTCCGCGGCGACCTCATCCGCATCCTCGGCCGCCTCATGAAACGCAAGGACAAGCTCGACGGCATCCTCATCGAGACCACCGGCCTCGCCGACCCCGGCCCCGTCGCCCAGACCTTTTTTACCGACGACGAGATGCGCACCCGCTTCCGCCTCGACAGCATCGTCACCCTCGTGGACGCCAAGCACGTCCTCCTCCACATCGACACTTCCCCCGAGGTAAAAAAACAGATCGGTTTCGCAGACGTCCTCATTCTCAACAAGACCGACCTCGTCACCCCCGCCGAACTCGACGCACTCGAAGCCCGCATCCACAAGATGAACGGTGCCGCCAAGATTCACCGCACGCAAAACGCCGCCATCGACCTCAAGCACGTCCTCGACGTCGGCGGCTTCAACCTCTCCCGCGCCACCGAACTCAACCCCGAGTTCCTCAAGCCCGAATACCCCTTCGAATGGGCCGGCGCCTACCAGCTCTCCGCCGGCACCCACAACCTCGCCATCGGCCACTGCGACCACGAGGGCCACGATCATTCACACGAAGGCCATGACCACGCGCACGGCGATCACCATCATCATCACCACAACGGCAACGAGAACGAACTCGACGTCGTCATCATGCGCGTAAAATCCCTCGACGAAAAAGACCTCACCGCCGCCCGCGAAGCCGCCGTCCACGTCTTCGCCGACTGGGAAACCCGCCTCAAGAGCGGCGACACCTTCATCCCCGGCGGCACCCTCCACCGCCTCCTCCTCGAAGACGGCCACGGCCACTACCCGCTCGAAATCAAAGAACCCGGCCTCTACCTCGTCTTCGAAGGCTGCGGCGAAGAGCCCCTCCACATTTATCCCGCCGGCTCCGACGACAACTTCCGCCCGTCGTGGCAGGAAGACTACGCGCACAGCCACTCGCACGACGACGATGTTTCCAGTGTCGGCATCAGCACCCCGGGCGACCTCGACGGCAAACGCCTCAACGTCTGGATCGACCAGCT
>JAHFTG010000028.1 GCA_023269455.1 Opitutaceae bacterium
ATCGGATTTTTCTCCGCGATGCCGCCGGCACAGACGACGCGGTCGATGGGCACGCCGTATTCCTTGAAGCGCTCGATGATGGCGCGGGCGCCGAAGGCCGTGGCCTCGATGAGTGCGCGATACAGCTCGGCTTTCGTGGTGTAGAGCGTGGAGCCGACGGTGAGGCCGGTGAGGAGCTGGTCCACGAGGATGGTGCGGTTGCCGTTGTTCCAATCAAGGGAGAGCAGGCCGGACTGGCCGGGCTTTAGCTTGGCGGCCTCGGCAGTGAGGGTGGCGTGGAGTTTCACGTCACCAAGCACGCCTTCGACAAACCATTTGAAAATATCACCGACAGCGGACTGGCCGGCTTCGAGGCCGTAATAGCCGGGGAGAATGGAGCCGTTGACGATGCCGCAGATGCCGGGGATGTCGGCCACGGTCTTGCTGGCGGAGACGACGCCGCAGTCGCAGGTGGAGGTGCCAATGACTTTGACGAGGGTGCCTTCGGTCACGCCGGAGCCGATCGCGCCGTAGTGGACGTCCATCTCGCCGATGGCGATGGCGATACCGGCGGGCAGGCCGAGTTTCTTGGCCCATTCAGGGCAGAGCGTGCCGGCGGATTCCGTGGCGTCGTGGGCGGTTTCGTAAAGGCGGTCGCGCAGGTCGGCGAGCGCGGGGTCGAGTTGCGCGAGGAATTCCTTGTCGGGCAGGCCGCCCCAGTCGGCGGCGTAGAGGGCTTTGTGACCGGCACAACACACGCCGCGTTTCACGGCCTTCGGGTCTTTAACTCCAGCGAGCACGGAGGGAATCCAGTCAGCGAGCTCGACCCACGAATAGGCGGCGGCGAAAACTTTTGGCGCGGTGCGGCGGCAGTGGAGAATCTTCGCCCAGAACCACTCCGAGGAATAGGTGTTGCCGCATTTGGCGATGAATTGCGGGCGGATCTTCGCGGCGAGCGCGGTGATCTCGGCGGCTTCTTTAACGGAGGTATGATCCTTCCAGAGCCAGCAGTGCGCGGCTAGGTTGCCGGCCCATTTTTTGTGGAGGGCGAGCGCGGTGTTGGCGGCATCGACCGGGATCGGGCTGGAGCCGGTGGAGTCAACGCCGAGGCCGACGACCTTGCGGGCGTCGAAGCCCTTGACCTTCTTGGCCTGGGCTAGGGCGAGCTTGATGGATTTTTCGAGGCCGAGGAGGTAGTCGGCGGGGTTTTGCCGCGCGAGGTGGTGGTCCTTGGGATCAAGCAGCACGCCTTGGGTGCCGCTGGGATAGTTGACCACGCCGGTGCCGAGTTCGGCGCCGTCCTGAGTTCGGACGACGAGGGCGCGGACGGAGTTGGTGCCGTAATCAATGCCGATGGTAAACATAGGGGGAAAGGGGAGATGAAAACAGTCGGGCGGATTTTTAGTTTGGTAAACGCAGGGCTTACTTGACAGTAATGCCATATGACACGCGTGACCATGGCGATGATTGCCCAACGGGCGGGTTTATCGAAAAATACCGTTTCGCTCGCGCTCCGTCACGACCCGCAGATACCGGCGGCAACCCGTGAACGCATCGAGCGCCTCGCCCGCGAGCTCGGCTACGTCAAGAACCCTGTGGTTGCACAGCTGATGGTCGAGCTTCGCAAGGCGCACCCGGCTGGTTATCAGCGCACCTTTGCACTGCTCAACGCCAACCTCGACCCGAAGGCCTTCACGCGCCACCCGACGATTCCCACCTATGTCGAGGGTTGTCGGCGCCGGGCGGCGCAACACGGCTATGCACTCGACGAATTCTGGCTGCATGAGCCGGGGCTATACGGCGAACAACTCAACCGCATCCTGCGCGCCCGCGGCATTCGCGGTGTGATCGTCTTCGGCTTGATGAATGAGAACCGCCTGCCGCCGCGCTTTTCGGTGACGTGGCAGAGGCATGCCGTGGTGGTGACGGGGGTGCGCACCCATGAGCCGACGCTGTCCTTTGCCAGTGCGGATCATCACGCCTTGGTGCTGGAGGGCATGGAGCATGGCCGTCGTCTCGGCTACCAACGCCCTGCTCTTGTGCTGGAGGAAAGCATAGACCGCCTGGTTGAAGAACGTTTCAGTGCGGGTTTCTGGACGGCGCAAAAAAAAATCGCCGCTTCCAATCGTATCCCGGGGTTTTATGGCGTCGAGTCCGCCCGCACGGCCCCGGAAAAATTCCATGCATGGTTCAATAAGTACCGCCCTGACGTCATTTTCACCCTGCATACGGTGGTGCGCGAGTGGCTGGCCGACATCGACGTGCAGGTGCCTCGTGATGTCGGATTGATTCAACTGGAGCGCCGCCGCGGCTGCAAAGACTGGGCTGGCATGGAGCAGCACAACGACCTCACCGGGGAAGCGGCGGTCGATATGCTGGTGACCTTGCTGCACAACAACGAAGTCGGCGTGCCGTTGTTTCCGAGGGCGACGCTCATCGGTGGTTCTTGGGTTGATGGCAAGACGGTGAGGGAAGGGGAGCGCGCCAAGCGCCACCTCGCGCCCTAAAGCCTTCTTTGGTTGATTTTTGGTGGTGCGGGTAGAGGGAGTCGAACCCTCTTCTCATGCTTGGGAAGCACACATAATAGCCGGTATACTATACCCGCGTTACCAAAACGCCGGTCATCAAAGACGGCACGCACCCGCTCGCAAGCGTCTTCTTGGTTCGGGGAGCGAGATCATCGGGAATTCGATGTGCTGAACTCCTGAAAAAATCTGTGGGCTTTTATTTTCTCACACTTATCTTAGGCGGTGAACCCCTCCTAACCTCCGGCGTTCTGATGCTCTCACGAGTTTCAGTTTCGTCTTTTTATATCGTATGAAGAACCTCCCATTGATCGCTTTTTTGATGTTGGCCGCAGTGACTTTTTTCCCGGGCGTGCGCGCTGAAGATGCCGCCGCCAAGGATCAGCCGGCCAAGGCAAAATGCTCCTGTTGCTCCACCGATAAGGACGGCAAAATGACGTGCGGCACAGGTGGCGACTGCTGCTGCAAAGGCACCTCATCCACGCCTGCTGAGAAAATCATCCCCAAGTCTTCCTATAATCGGAAGAGCTGAGATGCGGAGCGCCTCACGCCCCGGCTTCGACGGGGGCGGGATGGCGGTTGCGCCAGCGGGCGAGCACGCGGCGGTGCATGTCGTCGGGCGACAGGCCATACGAGGCGCGCAGGATTTCCTGGCTGGTGCCGTGCTCCACGAATTTATCGGGCCAGCCGAGGCGTTCGACGGCGGCGGGACAATCCGCCTCCTGCAACGCTTCGAGCACGGCGCTGCCGAAGCCGCCGGCGAGGACGTGGTCTTCCATCGTCACGAGTAACGGGATACACGCGGCGTGACTTAGGAGGAGCGTGCGGTCGAGCGGCTTGACGAAGCGGGCGTTGACCACGCCGACGGAGAGATTTTCTTCCGCTTCGAGTCGGTCCGCGAGCGCGAGGGCGTCCCGCACCATGCTGCCGAGGGCCCAGATCATGATGTTAGAACCTTGGCGGATGACCTCGGCTTGGCCGATGGCAAGGGCGGCGGGCTGATCTTTGATTTTAACGCCCGCGCCTGCGCCGCGCGGGTAGCGGATGAAGCCGGGGCCGTCGAGCCGGAGGCTCGTGTGCATCATGTCCACGAGCTCGTCCTCGTCCTTGGGCTGCATGATGACGGCGTTGGGCACGGGGCGCAGGTAGGCGAGGTCGAAGAGGCCGTGGTGGGTCGGGCCGTCGTTGGGCGAGAGGCCGGCGCGGTCCATGACGAATGTCACGGGGAGGTTTTGCAGGGCGACGTCATGGATGATCGGGTCGTAGCCGCGCTGAAGGAAGGTCGAGTAGATCGCGACGACGGGGCGGATGCCCTTGGTGGCGAGGCCGGCGGCGAAGAGCACCGCATGTTCCTCGGCGATGCCGACGTCGAAGAATTGTTTTGGGCACTCGGCGGCGAGGTGGGAGAGACCAGTGCCGCTGGGCATGGCGCCGGTGATGCCGACGATGCGCTCATCGGCCTTGGCAAAGCGCACGAGGGCTTTGCCCATCACGTCCTGATAGTTGGGCGCGGACGGGGTGACGGGGGCGACGACGGGTTTGATGCTCTCGCCGGTGGCGGGATCGTAGGGGCTGGCGCCGTGGAATTTTTCGGGGTGGGCGACGGCGGCTTCGAGGCCTTTGCCCTTCTTGGTGAGAACGTGGAGGATGATCGGGGTGTCGCTCTGCTTGGCGAACTCCAGATTTTTGATGAGTTCGTCGAGGTTGTGGCCGTCGATGGGGCCGATGTAGCGCAGGCCGAATTTCTCGAAGAGACTGGATTCGACGAAGAAGTCCTTGGTCTCGCGTTTCCACTTCATCCAGAGGCGGTGCATCTCCTGGCCGCCGGGCAGGCCGGTGAAAAATTTTTCGAGGTCGTGGTGGACCTTGTTGTAGGTCGGATGGGTGCTGAGGCGGTTCAGGTATTTCGCGATGGCGCCGACGTTTTTGGCGATGGACCATTCGTTGTCGTTGAGGATGACGACGAGGCGCTTGGTGGAGCTGACGACGTTGTTGAGCGCTTCGAGGGTGATGCCGCAGGTGAAGGCGGCGTCACCGCAAAGGGCGATGACGTGTTCGTGGCCGCCGCGCAGGTCGCGGGCGGTGGCCATGCCGAGGGCGGCGGAGAGCGCGGTGCCGGCGTGGCCCGCACCGTAGCTGTCGTGCGGGCTTTCGGCGCGGTAGAGGAAGCCGCTGGCGCCGCCGCTTTGGCGAAGACCGCGGAAAAATTCACCGCCGCGCCCGGTGAGGAGTTTGTGGACGTAGCCTTGGTGGGCGACGTCGAAGACGAACTGGTCTTCGGGGGTCGAGAAGACGCGGTGCAGGGCGATGGAGAGCTCGACGACGCCGAGGTTGGGGCCGACATGGCCGCCATTTTTGGCGGTGACGGCGATGATCTCCTTGCGGATTTCCCGGGCGAGTTGCGGAAGGCGGTCAGCGGGGAGCGCCTTGACGTCGGCCGGGCTGTGAATCGTGGGGAGGAGCGGCGGAAGACCGGCGAAGGGGGCCGAGGAATCGGCGGGCGTGTTCATCAACGAAAAATCAGACTGCAGGGCGTTCAGGCGCCGCGCTCGGTTTCAAAGGAGGAAAAGGCGGCGGAACCGTCTTTTTGTTTCTTGAGCTGTTCGATCTTGAGTTCGGCTTCTTTCAGGCGGGATTCGCAGACTTTAAGCAAGGTATTGCCTTCTTCAAACTTGGCCAGGAGTTCGGCCAGGGGGACTTCGCCGGATTCCATCGATTCGACGATGTTTTCGAGGCGTTCGAGGGCATGCTCGAATGAAGGCGGTTGTTTGGTGTTGGCGGCCACAGCGGACAAACCATGCGCGGGGAAGGAGGCTTTTCAATCAAACTTTGGACGTGCGGCGGGCGGGTATAAATTGAGGTTGGCGCGCGGGGGGAATCCGCTGGAGTGGCCGCATGGTTGTTTTCGTCGTCGCAGTGGTTTTGATCGTTGCCAAGTTGCTGGCCGAGCTCGGCCTGGCTGCCCTGAACCGGGCGAATGTCCGCCGTCATGCCGACCGCGCGCCCGCTGCGGTGGCGGCGATCATGGATGGTGAAACGTATCGCAAGGCGGTCGATTACACCCTGGCGAAGAATCGGTTCGGCGTCTTTGAAATGGGTTTTGATACGGGGTTGCTGCTGTTGGTGCTGGCGAGCGGGGTGTTGCCGTGGCTGTTTTCCCATGTGGGCGCGTGGGCACCGGGCGCGAAGTGGGACGATGCGTTGTTCATTCTGTTTGCGGGCGTGCTGCTGAGCATTCCGGGATTGCCGTTTGACTGGTGGGGGCAGTTCCGGTTGGAGGCGCAGTTCGGCTTTAACAAGGCCACGCCGAAGCTGTGGGTGATGGACAAGCTGAAGGGCACGGCGCTGGCGTTCGTGATCGGGTTTCCGCTGCTGTGGGGGCTGCTTTCGCTGGTCGCGGCGGTGGGCGCATTGTGGTGGGTGTGGGGCTTCGCGCTGCTCTTCGGGTTTCAACTGCTGATGATGGTGCTCTACCCGAAGCTGATCATGCCGCTCTTCAACAAGCTCACGCCGCTGCCCGAAGGCGAGCTGCGCACGCGACTGCTGGCGATGGCGGATCGCACCGGCTTCAAGGCCGCGACCATTGAGGTCATGGACGGCAGCAAACGCTCGGGGCATTCGAATGCGTTTTTCACGGGCTTCGGGCGTTTCCGGCGGATCGTGCTGTTCGACACGTTGATCGCGCAGCTCACGCCGGAGGAGCTGGAGGCGGTGCTGGCCCACGAGGTCGGGCATTATCGCTGCGGGCATATTCCGAAGATGCTGGCGGTGACGGCGCTCATCCAGCTCGGCGGATTCGCGGCCATCGCCTGGCTGGCGGGCAGCGACTGGTTCAATCCGGCCTTCGGGTTTCCGGCGCATGAGCTGGCACCGGCGTTCCTGCTCTTCGGGCTGCTCGGCGGGGCGGCGATGTTCTGGTTCACGCCGCTGGGGAACATCATGTCACGCAAACACGAATACGAGGCCGACGCCTTTGCCCGCAACGCGATGGGCGGTCCCGCGCCGCTTGTGGCGGCCCTGCGCAAGCTCGCCCAGAAAAACCTGAGCAACCTGACGCCGCATCCGTGGTTCAGCGGGTTTTATTACTCGCATCCGACGCTCGTGGAGCGTGAGGCGGCGCTGGCGAAGGATGCGTGATCGCATGAGATTCAGCCGCCGTCTTTCGCTCGGATGTTTTCTGCTGATGCTGGCCGCAGGCCATGCCGAGACGCTGACGGTGGCGACTTATAACGTCGAAAATTACACGCTGGCCGACCGCATGGTGGACGGGGTTTACCGCAAAGCCTACCCGAAGCCCGAGGCGGAAAAGACGGCGGTGCGCGCGGTCATTCGCGGGATGAATGCGGATGTGGTCGCGTTGCAGGAAATCGGCGGCGACGCATTTTTGAAGGAGTTGCAGCGGGATCTGGCGAAGGAGGGCGTGAGTTATCCTTACGCGGAAGTGCTGAACGCGGCGGACGAGGACCGGCATATCGCGGTGTTGTCACGGCGGCCGTTTGCGGCGGTGGGGCGGCACGCGGATTTGTCGTTCAACTATTTCGACACGGTCGAGAGGGTGAAGCGCGGGCTGCTGGAGCTGCACCTGGCAACGGAGGCGGGTGATGTGACGATTTTCGTGGTGCATCTCAAAAGCCGCTACACCGAGCGCAAGGACGACCCGGAGTCGGCGATGCAGCGCGCGGGCGAGGCGACGGCGGTGCGTGATCGCGTGCTGAAGGTTTTTCCTGATCCGGCGCAGGCGAAGTTTATGATCGCGGGGGATTTCAACGACACGCGCATGAGCCGTCCTCTGCGGGCGATGCTGGATCGCGGGAAAACCAAGATCGCGGATTGGCTGCCCGCCGAAGATGGCCGGGGCGAACGGTGGACGCATTGGTTCAAGCGCGACGAGTCCTACTCGCGGGTTGATCACATGCTGGTTTCACCGGGGTTGCTCCCGATGGTGCGCGGGCAGGCGGGGCGGATTTACGATGCGCCGGAGACGGCGGCGGCGAGCGATCATCGTCCGTTGGTGGCGGTGTTGGATCTGAAGAAGTAGCCCACGCAATCGGGCATAAAAAAGCCGACCTCGTGAAGAGGTCGGCTTGGGAGAAGAGAGAGGTTGGCCTTCTTTACTTAACTGTGACGGGAATGGTGACTTCGCCTGCGCCGTAGCCTTTGAGGACGAGGTTGCCGCCGCCGGGTTTGCCGCCGGTGACGTTGACCGTGAGGCTGGTGCTGCCGGCGGGGACGACGACTTCAGGCATGATGACGCTCTCGGGGACGTCGGTGGTGACGTCGAGGAGCAGGCCGCCGGTGGGGGCGGGCGCCGGCAGGGTGAAGGTGAGCGCCTGGCTCTGGCCGGGCGCGAGGCTGAGCTCAGTGGGCGAGACGGTGAGCGAGGTCGGATCGACGCGGAAGGTGCCGACGGTCGAGGTGCCCTTGTCGCCGGAGATCTCGACCTTGTAGTTGCGGGAGGACTCGACGGCGGGGATGAAGAAGCTGAGGGAGTTGGGCGACTCGAAGACGGTGCGGGTGGGCGTGCCGTCGAAGGTCACGGTGTCCTGAGCGGTGAAGCCGCGGCCGAGGATGCTCACGCGGGCGCCGATGGGGCCGCGGTTGGACTCGAGCGAGAGGACGTAGCGGCCGACGATCTTGGTGTGGACGACGTCGATGTATTCCTCGCGGGAGCTGGTGATGCCGTTGTTCTCGAACTGGAAGTTGACGAGGAAGTAATAGGCGATCTCGTCGCGGTTGGCGGGCAGTTGATAATCGAAGGTGAAAATATCGGTGCCGAGATCACTCTTCGTCATGGGGAAGCTCTGGCCGTCGATGATGATGCGGACGGTGAGGCTGCCGGGGACGATTTTGGGCACCTGCGGACTGACGCGGGCCGAGATCGTGTAGATCTGCGACGGGTTTTCCGGGATGACGCTGGGCGTGAGGTTGGTGATGGAATTTCCGCAACCAGAGAGGAGGAAGAGGCCGAGCGCCGCACTGATCGACAGGAAGATTCGTCTCGCGTGAGAGAAGCGGTTGTTTTGCATTGGGTTTTTCAGATTCAAAGTCGTTCGTTAGGCAACATAAACACCGCACCTTGGCAATGAGCGAAATCACTTCCGCACCGTTGATCGCGCCTCACGCCGAGCCGTTGGGAGTTTATGTGCATGTGCCGTTTTGCGCATCAACGTGTGATTTCTGCGCGTTTTATCAGACCGCACCGACCGCGGATGGGGTGGATCGGTTCCTTCAAGGAATCGCGGATGAGGCGGCAGTGGTCGCCTGGCCGCGTGCGGTGACGACGGTTTTCTGGGGCGGCGGCACGCCGGGGTTGCTGGCGCCGGGGGACATCCGGCGGCTGGGCGAGATCGTGCGGGCGCGGCTGGGCGGCACGCCGGTCGAATGGACCGTGGAGATGGCGCCGGCGTCGGTCACGGATGCGCGGCTGGAGGCGCTCAAGGATATCGGGGTGACGCGCATCTCGATGGGCGCACAGTCGTTTCAACCGGCGCTCCTCGAAGGATTGGGGCGGCAGCACACGCGCGAGCAGATTTTTCGGGCCTACGAGCGTATCCGGGCGGCGGATTTCGCGAGCGTTAACATTGACATGATGTTCGCGCTGCCCGGCCAGGACGAGGCGGCGTGGCTGGCCGATCTCAACCAGGCGCTGGCGCTGGCGCCGGATCATCTTTCCACGTATTGCCTGACGTTTGAGGAGGACACGAAACTGTGGGTGAAGTTGTCCAAGGGGCAGGTGAAGCTCGACACGGAGCATGAAGCGCGGCTCTACGAAACCACGTGGGCGCGGCTGGAGGCGTCGGGCTATGCGCAATATGAGGTGTCGAACTTCGCACGACCGGGGCATGCGTGCCTGCACAACGTGAACACGTGGCGAATGCACGAGTGGATCGGTCTCGGGCCGTCGGCCGCGTCGCAGCAGGCCGGGGTGCGCGGCGGTAACGTCGCCGATCTCGACCAATGGCTGGCGGGTGTCGCGCGCGGCGAGCGCGTGACCGAGGACCGCGTGCTGCTCACGCCTGCGTTGCTGGTGGAGGATGCGTTGATCTTCGGCGTGCGCATGAACGCCGGGGTAGATCTCACGGCGCTGCGGCAACGGTTTCCATCCGCGCCGTGGGCGAGGGTGAGGAGCGAGGCGGATCGGCTGGTGGACGCCGAGCTCGCCGAATTGAGCGGCGACTGCCTGCGCCTGACCCCGCGCGGACGACTTTTAGCCGATTCAGTGGGAACAACCCTGATGGATGCGTTTTCCGAAGAGGTTACGGCGTGAGGCTGGCGACAGCCCTTGCTATTCACCCTTCACGTTGGCAATCGTCCTCACGGACTTGGTTTCCTGTTTAGCTGACTTTCTTATGAAAAAATCCCTCCTTCGGTTTTCCTTTTTGGTGTTTGGTCTGGTAACGGTTCTTTTTGTCGCGGGCTGCAACAGCTCCACCAAAAAACGTGATTATGAGATGACGGCGGCCCGCTTCTTCATCGAGGCTTCCGAGGGTGACGCGTTTGCATCGGCCACGCTGCCGATCAGCGGGGTGCGGGTCACCCTTAACAACAAGCCGATGATCACGGAATTCGACATCGTAAGCGTCGAAGCGGCCAAGTCGGATATGGGGCAGTTTTTGGTATTTCAGCTCACCCCTGAAGCGGCGAGGGATCTCTATCGTTTCACCGGTGATAATCAGGGGAAGCGTCTGGTGCTGGCGATCAATGGACGGGCGCTGGGCGCACGGGTGATCGACCGGCCTTTTGGCGCCGGCTCCATCGCTATTTTTGCAGAGCTGCCCGAAGACCAGCTTCCTGCGTTGATCAAAAATATCAACGGCACGTCCGCAGACATTCAGAAGGAGATCGCCAAACAGAAATCCTGAGCAATGGGTCTCCGTTTTTGTCTGGGTTTTGTTTCGTTGGCGTCGGGTTTAGGGGCCTTCGCCGGGCCGCGTATCGAGCTGGCGTGGCCTACGCCCAATACGGCCTACCTTGAGGGCAAGCCCATCGAGACTTACGTCCAATCGACAGCCTCCGGCGAGGCGGAGTCCGGGCTTTTCGGGTGCGCGCGCAGTGGCGGCGGGCAGTTTCACGAGGGACTGGACCTGAAGCCGGTCTCGCGCAACCGCCAGGGTGAGCCGACCGATCCGATATTCGCGGCGCTGTCGGGGGTCGTGCGCTACATCAATCCTGTCGCGGGCGAGAGCAACTATGGCCGCTACATCGTGCTGGAGCATTCCGATATGCAGCCGGCCGTTTACACGCTCTATGCTCATCTGAGTGCGACTGCGCCGGGTCTCAAAATCGGTGATACGGTCACGCGCGGGCAGGTGATCGCCACGATGGGCCATACGGCGGACAAAGGCGGCATTCCCCGCGAACGCGCGCACATGCATTTCGAGATCGGCCTGATGGTGACGCGTGATTTCCAGCGTTGGTATGACTGGAAAAAATTCGGGAGCATCAACTCGCACGGCCTTTACAACGGGATGAATTTAATGGGCATCGATCCGTTGGATTTCTTCAACGAATTCAGGTCGCGTCGCGTGGATAACTTTCAGGGGTATTTCGCTCAAGTGCCCGCCGTGGCCCGAGTGCGCATTGCCACGCACGACGTGCCGGATTTCGTGCGGCGTTATCCTGTGTTGCTGACGAAAGAAATCCCGATGGCCGGTGTGGCGGGTTGGGAGATCAAGGTGAGTTGGACGGGACTGCCGTTTTCATGGACACCGTTGGAGGCTGGCGAAGTGGACGGCTGGAAAACGAACGAGGTGCGAATGCTGGACGTGGATGCGGAGTCGGTGCGCAAACACCGCTGCAAATCCATCGCCGTGTTACGGCGGGGAAATTACGTCCCCGGTAAAGACCTCGATATCGTGCTGCAGCAGCTGTTCGGACTGCGCTGAATCAGCGTTTGCTCCAATCGAGCATGCGCTGAATCGGAACAAGAGCGGCGCTGCGGATCGGTTCGGGCACGTCGATCTCAGGCGACATCGTCTTCAATGCGTCGCGCACCTTCTCGATGGTATTCATCTTCATGAAGCGGCAGTCGTTGCAGGCGCAGGTGTCGGTCGGGCCGGCGATGAAGGTTTTGTGCGGCACTTCCTTGCGCAGGCGGTGGAGCATGCCGCTTTCGGTGACGACGATGATGCGATCGGCGGGCGTCTCCTTGGCGAATTTCACCATGAGCTCGGTCGAGCACACCTCGTCGGCGATGTCGCGCACGGCCTGAACGCATTCGGGATGGGCGACGACGGGCGCGCCGGGGAACTGGGCGCGGACTTTTTCGATGGCCTGCACGGTGAACATCACGTGGGCGTAACAACTGCCGGGCCAGAGGCGCATCTGGCGGCCGGTTTTCTGCGAGACCCACTGGCCGAGGTTCTGGTCGGGGACGAAGAGGATGTCGCGGTCGGCGGGGATCTGGTTGACCATTTTTACCGCGTTGCCACTGGTGCAGATGACGTCGCTCAACGCCTTCACGCCGGCGGAGCAGTTGATGTAGGCGACGACGTAAACGTTGGGATTCGCGGCCTTGTAGGCGGCGAGGCGGTCGGCGGGACAGGAGTCGGAGAGCGAGCAGCCGGCGTCGAGATCGGGGAGGAGAACGGTGCGGCCGGGATTAACGATCTTCGCGGTCTCGGCCATGAAGTGGACGCCGCAGAAAAGGATGACGTCGGCCTTGGCGGACTGCGCCTGATAGGAGAGGCCGAGCGAGTCGCCCACGTAGTCGGCCACCTGCTGGATCGCCTCGATCTGGTAGTTGTGCGCGAGGATGACGGCGTTGCGCTCGCGTTTGAGGGCGAGGATTTCCTCCTGGATCGGCGTGAACTTGGGGGCTTCGCGGCGCGGGAGGAGAACGAGGGGCTCGTAGTTGAGGACGGCGGGCATGGTCGGAGAAAAATGACGAATGACTAATGACGAATGTCGAATGCTAAGACCGAATCCGAGCTGAGCGGATTGCTCAGGCGTGCTCAGCTCTGCGGCTTCAGCTTGGTGATGAGCGCCTGGAATTCGCGGTTCTGCTTGAGCGTTTGGAGGTCGGGGTCCTTGGCCATCCAGATGTAGTCGTCATAGCCGAGCTCGATGGCGCGTTCGAGGGTGCGGAGGGCGTCGGACTTGCGGCGGCAAAGAGCGAGGCTGCACGCGAGATTGTAGTGGGCGGTGGCGTTGGCCGGCTCCAGCTTGACGAGCTTACGGTCCATTTTAAGGCCGTCGGCGATGCGGCCTGTCTTGGTGTAAAGTCCGCCGAGAATCTCGATCACCTCCGCGTAGCGCGGGTCGCGCCGGAGCACGGATTCGTAGAAGGTGATTTCGAAGGTGGGATCTTCTTTACGGGCCATGTCGTGAGGTTATGCGGAAGCGCGGTGCTTGCAAATGCCGGTGTCGCGAAGGGTGTTGCAGCGGGCGTTGACCTGAAGGCGCTGGGTGACGGGCGTGAGGCCGAGCTTGGTGGAAACGGTGCTGCCATACCACTCCATGAACGGCGCGCTGATCTCGAAGATCTTGTCGCAATCAAGGCAGATCACCTGCGCGACCTGAGCGTTGTTGTCGGTGTTCGGGTGGTAATACTTGAGGTTCTTGCCGATATCCACTTCGCGCAGCAGGGCGCTCTCAGTCATGATCGGCAGGGTGCG
Organism: Opitutaceae bacterium; assembly: GCA_023269455.1. Classification (GTDB taxonomy): domain Bacteria; phylum Verrucomicrobiota; class Verrucomicrobiia; order Opitutales; family Opitutaceae; genus Rariglobus. The sequence continues at coordinate 13,121 of JAHFTG010000028.1, forward strand.
ATAGACGGTCGCACGCGAGACGGAGTCGTCGATGGCGCGGGCGTGGTCGAGCAGTTCCTCGGCGGTGAAATGGTCGGTGCGGGCGAACGCCGCCTCGAAGATCGCGAGGCGCTGGTTGGTCACTCGGAGGCCTTTGGTGGCGAGGTAGGCTTTGAACTTTTCCCGGGCCGCGTCGTTGCTCACGGGCGAAATGTCCCTGCCGGTGCGCTGACTGTCAACTGGTTCGTGGGTGCGCGATTTTTGCGGGCCGGATGCTTGCACGGGGAAGGCGGCAGCCTCATCAACGACCTCTTCCATGACCGTCGGCGTGCATCCTCTCGCGGGCTTCGACAAGCTCCTGCACTACAAGGTGCCGGAAACCCTGCGCGCGCAGGTCGCGGTTGGCTCGCTGGTGCGCGTTCCGATTTTGAACCGCCAGCTCCTCGGCATCGTGGGAGAGATCAGCGAGCCGAAGGATTTCCCCGTTGATCGGCTCAAGTCCGTGGCGGCCGTGGTCTATCCGTTTCCCGCGCTTCCGCCGGACCTGCTCGGGCTGGCCCGTTGGATGACAGGTTACTACGCCGCCAAGCTCGACGGCATCATCGAGGCCATGCTGCCCGCCGCCGTGCGCAACGCCGCCAGCCTCAAGCACGAAAAACTCCTCTCCATCACCCGTCAGCTCGACGCCGAAGAACTCGCCGCGCTCACCAAACGCGCCCCGGCGCAGGGAAAACTTTACGCGTTCCTCGCCCAGCAGTTTAAACCGCAGAAAAAATCCCTCGTTCTCTCGCGTCTGGACGTGACCGCCGCCGTGGTGACCGCGCTCGTGAAACGCGGCGTGGTCCTCGAAGAAGAGCGCCGCGTCGAGCGCATCGCTTACTCCGATGACTGGTCCACGGGTGAGGTCGTCGCCTCGCAACCGCACCGGCTCAACGTCGAGCAGCAGGCGGCGGTCGATGTGCTCAAGGCCAAGATCAACGAAGATAAATTCGGTGTCACTCTCCTCCACGGCATCACCGGTTCCGGAAAAACTGAGGTCTATCTCCGCGCCATCCATGACGCGCTCGCGGCGGGCGGCGGGGTAATCTTTCTCGTGCCGGAAGTCGCGCTCACGCCGCAGACCGTCGCCCGTCTGCGCGGGCGTCTCGAAGCCATCGCACCCGACCACCGCTGCGTCGTCTGGCACAGCC
>JAHFTG010000029.1 GCA_023269455.1 Opitutaceae bacterium
GCGCTCGACCGCCTCGGCCGCGCCGTCGATGTAGTGGAGCGCCTCGGATTTCGCGGCGCGCTCGTCGCCCTCGGCGGCGTCGCTGCCCAGCGCGTCGAGCGGGGCGTAGATCACCTCGACCTCGTAGGTGCGGCCGGACACCTCGACGATGGGCGCGCCGTCAAAGGCCTTGGAAAACGCCTCCGTGTCGATGGTCGCGGAAGTGATGATGATTTTGAGCTCGGGGCGTTTGTAGCGGAGCGTGCGGAGGTGACCGAGGAGGAAGTCGATGTTGAGCGAACGTTCGTGGGCCTCATCCAGGATGATCGTGTCGTAGTCACGGAGGAGCGGGTCGCTCTGCACCTCGGCGAGGAGCATGCCGTCCGTCATGAACTTGATGACCGTGTCGCGCGAAGTGCGGTCGTCGAAGCGGATCTTGCAGCCGACCGCCCCGCCCCACTCGACGCCCAGTTCCTCGGCCACACGGCGCGACACCGAAAGCGCGGCGACGCGGCGCGGTTGCGTGCAGGCGATCTTGCCGGTGCGCCCGCGGCCGGCGGCGAGGCACATTTTGGGGATTTGCGTGGTCTTGCCGGAACCCGTCTCGCCCGCGAGCACGATGACTTGCTGCGCACCGATCAGGTCCACGATTTCCCCCGCCCGGCTGCTGATGGGCAGATCGGGAGGGAAATCGATGCGGAAGGCGGGAGGTTCAGCGCGAGCCACGGTTTTCAGGAATACAAAGGCCGCACCGTGGCAACGAAACCACCGGCTCGCGAGCGCGAAAGCCCCGTCATTCGCCAGTCGCAGCACTTGCGAAAACCACCTTGCCGCGCCACGTTTTCGCCCATGTCCAACGAGCGATACATCGCCGCCAAGCAGAAGTGGGCCGAGAAACAAACCGCCCGCGGCATTCGCCCGCGCACCGAGGCTTCCGCCGACCGCCTTCCGCCCGGACAAAAACTCACCACCGGGTTTCCCGTGCTCGACCTCGGCATCCAACCCGACGTGCCGCTCGCCGACTGGAGCCTCACGATTGACGGCCTCGTGGAAAAACCCGCGCGTCTGTCCTGGCCCGAGTTCAACGCCCTGCCGCAGGTGCAGGATACGAGCGACTTCCACTGTGTTACGACCTGGAGCCGCTACGATTGCCGCTGGGGCGGCGTGGCGTTCACCACCCTTTACGAACTCATCCGACCCAAGCCCGAGGCGGCATTTGTGTATTTCACCGGCTACGACGGCTACTCGACCAACGTGCCTCTGGGAAACTGCCTCGACGACGATGTGCTGATTGCCACGTCGTTCGACGGCGCGCCCGTCTCGCGCGAACACGGCGGCCCAGCCCGCATCATCATCCCCAAGCTCTACGCGTGGAAAGGCTCCAAGTTCATCAAAGCCATCACCTTTCTCGCGCAGGACAAACCGGGATTTTGGGAGGTTCGCGGCTACTCCAACACCGCCGACCCGTGGAAAGAAGAGCGTTACTCCTGATCGACGAAGAGTAGTGGACGCGATTCGGTCGAGCCTACTCGCTCGATCTTGCGCAGAGGTAAAGCACACGAGCGCAGATCATCGGAATTTTCATGGAACAAGGTCCGAATCGAGCGACTGGCTTGGAACGTGCTATGAGAGAAATCTCTTTCGTCCGCTACCACGCCATGACGCCCATCCTCGACAGTCGGAAGCTACTCGCTTTCACAACCCTCAGTCGTTTAGGAAGTTTTACTTTGGCGGCCCACGAACTCCATCTCACCCAATCGGCCGTGAGTCACGCGATCAAGTCACTGGAACAGGAATTGGATTGTCGTTTATTTGACCGCAAAGGTCGCCGCGTAACGCTCACCCCGCCTGGCAGCCAACTCTTGGATCACGCCCATAAAATCATCGCAGAGATGCAAAGCGCCCGGCAGGATCTGGCTGCGCTGGCCAAATAGACTTTGGGCTTCAAAATTAAGCGGCCATGTCGGGCATTGAATGAATGCCCCCATTCCCATGTCAGCTCTTGCTGATATCCTGTGAACGCCAGACAGGGCTGTCCTTCCTAAACGGGATTTCCCGAGATTCGGGGATCGGACTGTCATCCAACCTAAAAACAGGAAGTATCGGATTACCCGTTGCATCCATGTCGTAGGTATCACCCTCTTTCTGATAAAGCAGATAGGCGTTGAAAAAACCGCCAGGACCCTCGCCGATCATGATGTCGATGTCGTAGTAATTACCGGCTTTCATTTCCATGCGTCGGCCGACCAAAACCTTACCCGCGCACGGATCATCGGTGTAGACATATTGACTCTTCTTCGACTCTTCGGCCCCGAATCCAGAAACCAATTGACTGAGACTGCCATCCAACACCACCCGCGTGTCGAGCCGCACAAACATGAAATCGTCGCAGAAACCAACAAACCGATACACACCATCCGAAGGCGGACTGATTCGCCCCTTGTAACGCACAAGCCAAGCCCTCGGCTGGACGATATTCTCCACCCCAAACTCCTTTGGCGCCTGATTGGCGCTCATTTTAGGAATAAAAACATGCGAGATGTAGAGCGGCTCGGGAGCCTTAAAAAATTTATCCAGTACTCCGCTCGTCCAACCTGCTTTGATGAACTTCCCAAGCTCAAGACGCGCAACCACAAGCTCATTGCCACCATAGCCGTCGCCAACAACGGGACCTCTTTTCGCAAGCTCCGCGTTCATTTTGCGGTCACGCATTTGCTTAAAATCATAAAACCAGCCCTTCAGGAGCCCGGCCGTGCCGCCTCCCTCCTTCACTCCAAACATCGGCACGAAATCTCCACGGCCTTGGGCCGTGGTCGCACTGGGCAGCTCCGAGCCTGACCCCATACCACCTAGTCCAGAGCCCGTGGCGCCGGGCAACCCGTCCGGCGAAGAAGAGTTATCAGGCATATCCGGCATCGTCACAACACTGGGCGTATCCGTCATCACCCGCTGCACCATGGCGGCCGCACCCTCTTCCCGCCGCTCACTCACCGGGTCCTGCTTGACTGCCCGGACCACCGGCTTGGCCGTGATAGGAGGACCACTTTTGAATTCTTCATGTCTGGGTTGCTGCACCGTGGTGACGACATAAGTCGCCGCGCCGATGATCAGTGCATGCACGATCACACTCACGATAAATGAAACCGTGCGACCTGATTTGCGCTTCGTTTTGACGGACGTGATTTCGTCGGTCGTTCCCTCGGGTGGCGGTTGAGTCTTCACGATAGGTGCAGTTAAGGATCGACGCCGTCGTCAACGGCGAAAGTGACGTTGGTGATGGAAGCGGCGGCCAACGCATTCATCGCATCCACCGTCCGATAATAGGGAGCCTCCGGTTCGCTTTGCAGGGTCACGAGAAACGTGGTCTTCGATGCATCAGCATTGGCCTTGAGTCGCTTCAAACGACCTACGAGTTCAGGCAAAGCGGTGTCTCCCGGCGCGCCGCAAGGATCATCGTTGATCAACACCTGGCCATCGGCGGCCACCATGATGAATTGCTCATCAGGGAAATCGATCGAAGCGGATGCCACCGCCGTGCCGGGCAACGTGGTGCTGAGCGCCTGTTCCACTTTGATCGACAACGTCTGTGACATGAAAAACACCAGCACGACGAACACCACGTCGATCATCGGCGCGATCTGGAACCCGATGTCTGGATTGTCATCGGCGAGGACATGCGGGCGACGTAAATGAGGAGGGATGACCATGGTCAGCGGGAAAGAGTGGAGAAACTCACCTGGCTGACGCCGGCCTGCGCCAGCGAGGCGACGACCTCGCCGACGTTTTCTGAAGGCACGAGCCGGTCTCCGCGAATGACCACGCGATGCGGCGGCGAAAGCAGCGAGCGCTCGCGAATCAATGGAATGATCGTGTCGAGCTGGGTATAGACATGCTGCTCAAAACTGTAGGTCGCCTTCCGCGTGGCCGGATTCCAGCGCACGTTAATGATGGTCTGGTCCTTTTGGTCCTCCTGCTTGGCCGCGTTGGTCGCGACAGGCAGGACAATATTACGGTCCACCCGCACGACCTGAATCGTCGTGATGCTCATAAAAAAAATGAGCAGCACGAGCAGCACGTCGATCATGGGTGCAATCTGGAACTCCGGCTCGTCGCCGTCACCGAGACCTTCAGTCATGGGAGCAGTGTTTAAAGTTTAGAGTCATCGCTGCTGGCCGGGAAAAGGGCCCGCCGCGGCAGGTCGAACCGGGAAAGGCGCTGCCGTGCGAACCGCAAAGGGCGCATTGGTCACCCCCGGTGAAATCGTTCTGGCATCCGGCCCGGCCGGCACGAAAGACTTGCGATCCAAATGGATGCCCGCGAGCAAATCGTAGGGGAGCAAATCAAAGAGTATCGCCACCTCCGCCTGCATCTGGCGGAAGGCAACATTGATCCGATTCCTCAAAATGTAATAGAAGGTAAAGGCGGGAATCGCCACGACAAGACCGCCGGCCGTCGCCACCAACACGGTGCCGATGGCGGCCGAGAGCTTGGTCGGATCGCCCATGCCGCTGGAACCCAGCGTGTCGAAGGCCTTGATCATGCCGAACACCGTGCCCGTGAGACCGATCATCGGCGTCACCACGCCCACCACGGAGAGATAACTGATCGAGGACGAATACACGGTGCGCTCGCGCTCCAGCTGCATGAAAATCGCGCTCTCCGTATCAGGTTTTCCAAGACCCACCTTTGCCAACCCGACGCGCACCACGTTGGCGAGCGGCGAATCGGCCACACCGCAAAACTCGATCGCGCCGCGATAATCGCCGTTGGCGAACTTGTCCTTGATGGCGATCAGCTGCGCGGCGGGCATCAACCGCTTGAAGCTCGTTCGCATGAAACTGTCCGTCACCAGCCAGAAAACGAAAACCGAGATGGCCATGAGCGCCGTCATGAACACGGTCCCGCCGCCCATGATCCGGTCGAGCAGCGTCTTGGTGACTACGGGGGCCGGGGCGGCCGCATCAGCCGTCTGCGCCCAAGCCGACACCGGAAACAGACCGGCACAGAATAAGGAAAGGCCGAGCACCGCTCCATGAAAGCGGCGCGATAACGAGGATAAGGATAGCGCGGTGGATATGCTCATAAATAAGATTTGAGATTAACGAACAGGTTGAAATTTTACTTCAGGAGCCGCCTCGGGTTTTGCGGCCGAAAATTGTGGATATTTTTGCTGCAAGTCCCTTTGCATGGCGGCGGCGGCGGCATCATCCCCCATCGCCCGAAAAGCATTAGCCGCCCCCTGCATCGACTGGGGAACTAGCACGGCATCACCAGAAAAAAATACCGGCACATACAAGTAGGCAAACAGGGCTTCCTCCGCCTTGCCTTCTTTAAGCAGGAGCCCGCCATCCAAAAGCGCCAGCCGAGCCCGGCTTGCCCGATCCACCAACATGGCTCGCACCGAATCGATCCCGGCGCGTAGTTTCGTCGCATCGCCATCGGCGGCAAGCCGTTCGAGGACAGACAGCTCGGCCTTGGCCGCCCAAGTGCCGCCGCCTCGCGTCGCCCGCAGCACGGCCATCTGCGTTTGCGCCTGATCCAGATAGCCGGCCCCAGCCAAGGCGATGACTCGCACGGATGCGATACGCGCCCAAGTCGAGCCCGGCACATTGCGAAATAGCAGCTGGTCCGCAAACGGCCCGGCGGTCTTCCGCATCGCGTCGGCGAATCGGCCGGCGGCCAAATCGGCCTCAGCATCGATCACCTCAGGAGGCACGGGCCATTCCACAGACCGCAGATTCTCGATTGGCAGAGGCATTTCCCCGTGCGTGAAATCCACCTCTCCCGGCAGAGGAAAAAACACAATCGTCGCCCCGATAACCTTCACGCTTTCGAGCGGCACTCGGCGACCATCGGGCCGGACCAAAGTCTGCGCGGAAACGCCCTCCACAAGAAAGGTCGCCACCAGCATCCAGATACAGGTCGGTAAAATCTTCATTGGACGATAAGCTTTGAAAGCGATTCCCGCGCCACGGCCACTTCCGGCCGGTCCTTAAGCCGATCAGCCTTGATGATTTCCCGATAGGTGTTGGCCGCCTCTTGGATTTTGCCCAACTGCACGAAAAGCTGCGCGCTTTCCAGATAGGACCGCGCCGTCCACTCGGGATAACGCGCATAACCCACATAGACCCGTTGGTAGAAGTTGATCGCCCGCGCAAAATCCCCCTGCTTGGCCGCAACCACCCCGAGCTGGTAAAGACACTCGGCGGTCGCCTCTCCGCGCCAAGCACGCTCGCCGGCCACACGCGTAAACAACTTGGCCGCCTCGTCCAGCTTGCCCAGTTGCAGTTGTGCGCGCGCCTGCCCCATCAATGCCTCGCGCAGCCGGAATTCGCCGCCCGCCTTGTCCACCGCATCGGTGTAGTTTGCCAGAGCGACATCTGCGTGCCCCGCCGCTAGCGCCAGATCGCCCTGCCCCACATACGCGATGTCGCGCCATGGTGAATCCGGATAGTTTTTCAGCAAAGCCTTGAAAAACACCTCGGCCCTCGCGCCGTCGCCTGCCTTGCCCAGAGCCTCACCCGCCAAACCCATGATCGGCGCGGACAACCCTGCGGGACCGTTCGACTTGCCAATACCCAGCATGATCGCCTGCGCATCGGTCCGCTGACCGCCGTAATAGGCGACTTGGTAACGATAGAATTCGATGCGCGCCGCGACCAAACCTTCAGGCACTTTACCCGCCATGAACCCCAACTGACCTATAAGCATATCAGCGGGTGAAGTCGGCGGTTGCACGGGCGTGACCGTAGGCAGGCTCACCAACGGAGTATCGGCAACCGTCACCGGTGGCGGAGCAGACCGATGGCGCGCCTGCTGCTGGGCCAACAGCCCCAACGCCTTCTCCACCAAATCCCGGGTCGGATCGACGAGAAAAGGCCGCAGGTGCGAGGTCAGCACAGTCACTGCCTCTGGCCGCTGATGTTGCCGCAAACGCACCCGCGCCATCCCATAAGCCCAATCAAGCACCTGGGGACTGTTCGGATACGTCTGCATGAGCCCCTTGTAAATTTCCGCCAAGCGATTCCACTCCCTCGCCTTTTCGAGCAACCTCACCGCCTCTCGCAAAGGATACACCCGGGCGGCGTCACCCTTCGCGAGACGCATCGCACGCAGATAGATGTCAATCGCCTCCGGCTCACGATCCAGCATCTTCAAACCGTCGCCCTCCAACGACAACACCTCGACCAACAGCGCATTTTTTCCGAAACGCTCCTGCCAGCTTTGCGTGCGCTCCACGACGGAAGCATAGTCCTTGCCGCTATAGGCACACACCGCGAGGCGGTAGTAAGCGTCCGGCAAAAGCGGACTTTGCGGGAAGTTTTCCGTGAACTGCCGGATCTGCCCCATCGCCTCCACAAAATCCCCAGTCAAAAAATACGTCATCGCCGCATAATAGTTCGCCTGCCCCCGAAATTCCCCCGCCGGATAATTCGTCAGATAGTCGCGGTAACCGGCCCGCGCTCCCGCCCAGTCACGGGCGCCAAACTTGGCGTTCGGCAGTAAAAAGGCGATCTGCTCCCGAAGCTTCGGACTGATGTTCGGCCGCAAGACCTGGCCAAAATAACCGACGGCATCGGCCGGCTTGTTCAACTGCATCGAAAGCTGCCCGGCCACAAATGCCACCTCGGCCAACTGCGCGCCCGTCGGATAATCATTCAGGTATTGCTGGCACAACTCCAAGGCGCGCGGAAAACGACCGATACCCTGCCAGGCCAGGATCATACCATTAAGCGCGTAGCTGCGCGACTCGGCCTGAGGAAATTGCTCATACGCCTCGCGATAGGCCACCAGTGCAAGCCATGGCTTTTGCTTCTCCAGATAAATACGCCCGAATCGCAGACAAAGCGGCAGGTCGAAAGCCCCATCCGCCTGAATCGCGAGCAACGACGCCTGCGCCGAGGACAACCGCCCCACCAGCAGTTCGCGTTGCGAACCCAGGGCCGTGGACGCCCCCAGTGCCCCCGCCTGCAAACTCGCCCAATCCAACTGCCGCTTCAACTCCATGCCGCGGACACGTTGCGCCGCCAATAAATCCTCCCGCGGACGCACCCCCTGGAGCACGGTCAAGGCATCATCGTAACGCTCCGCCTTGATCAACTCATCAACGACATCTAGCTCCAACCCTCGCCCCATCCTAAAGTCATCAATGTCGTCATCCCAACCATCGGAATTCACAATCAAGTCACGGGCCTCATTCAGCTTCCCCTGATGAAGCCAAGAGCGGATCAACCCCACCCGCGCATCCGCGACACGCGCCCCCTGCGGATAAAGTTTCAAATAAAGTGCCAAGCCCTGTTCGGCATCCTCATAATGTCCGGCGCCGTAGTGAGCCGCACCAATCATGTAATAAACAGGGTCCAGCATGGGCCCCGGCTGGGTCGCCTTAAGAATATCCCCGTATAAACTGATCGTCGTCACATAATCCTTGGCCGCATACGCATCGGCCCCGTCTTTAAATTTCTTGGCCAGCTCCGCCACCGAAGCCGACTCCTGCGCACGCACCGCAGTCACGGAAACGCCGAGCCCGATGCCCAAGCACAATACGCAAAGGCCGCGCAAAAATCGCCTTTGTAAAAAGAGCCTGAGAATAAGTGAAACGTCCCGCATTAAGTTGATTGTTAATAGTCAGTAAGCATGCACTCGGCCCAAGCACTAGGTATTATTACCCATCCCGCGCAACCAACTCCATTACCGAAAGTTACCACACATAAATTAATTTCATCCTAAATACAATTAATCGGCAAAAGATGGATTGGTAGATGAAAAATTGGCCCGATAGCATTTTAGAGGAAATTCTTAGATGAAAAATAAAAGCAAAGAGCTGCGGGGGCGACTTCCGCCGGCCGACAACATATAGTGGCTAATCGGCTCATACGCCCAAAGCTTGAGTAAATCCGCCCATTCTGGGCTTGCCTCACTGTAATCGGGCGCGTGTTCTCACCGACTCACGCCCGCCCGGGTGGTGGAATTGGTAGACACGCAGGTCTCAGAAGCCTGTGCCTCACGGTGTAGCGGTTCGAGTCCGCTCCCGGGCACCATCTTTAAGATTCGTCATCAATGAACGCGCTCCCTCAGAGTGAACGGCGAGTTGAGGGGAGCATAAATCGCGGTTTTAATTGCCACTAGGAGTAACTTTGTCGGGGTGGCGTTTTCAGCCGATTTAATCCCGCTGATGGTGAACGATAGTGAAATGTCCTCGTGCAATCCTCATGAGAGCTGGAGTTGCAGATCGCTCTCCGCCGCTTCTTCGCCTGATCGACTCCGCTTTCTCACTCGCCGCAGGCGTGAAACGGCCTAGCGTCAGCTTCCTTCTTCCCCATGAAAAAAGACGCCATCCTCGCCAAGTTCAAAGCCGAGAAAGTCATCGCCCTCATCCGCGCCGAATCTGCGGACGGCCTGCTCGACTGCGCCAAAGCCCTCGCCGACGGCGGGCTCACCAGCATCGAGCTCACCATGACCACGCCCGGCGCCATCCGCGTCCTCGAAAAAGTCTCCGCCGAGCTGCCCGACTTCCTCTTCGGTCTCGGCACCGTGCTCGACGCCGAGACCGCCCGCATGGGCATCCTCTCCGGCGCGCGCTTCATCGTCACCCCCGCTCTCCGCCCCGACGTGATCACCCTCTGCAAACGTTACAGCGTGCCCATCTTCAGCGGCGCCTTCACGCCCACCGAAATCGTCGCCGCCTGGGAAGCCGGGGCCGACGCCGCCAAGGTTTTCCCCGCCGAATTTTTCGGCCCCAACTACATCAAGGCCATCAAGGCTCCGCTCCCGCAGATCGAACTCGTCCCAACGGGCGGCGTGACCGCCGAAAACCTCGGCGACTTCCTCAAGGCCGGTGCCTTCGCCACCGCCGCCGGCAGCTCGCTCGTCGATGCCAAGTCCCTCAAGGAAAAGAACTGGGCCGCCATCACCGCCCGCGCCAAGGCCTTCGTCGCCGCAGCCGCGGCGGCCTCCGCAAAATAAACCGCCCTGCGACCGTTTCTTAAAACTCAAAGGCCCGACGTTAACGCGTCGGGCCTTTTGCTGTTTTCAATCCACGAGATACTTCGCGATATCGGGAATCTCTTTCTCGCGGCGCCCGCCGATGCGGCGTTGGAGATAGATGTCCACCTCGGGTTTCCAGTCTTCCTCGTCGTCTTCGGCGGACTCGTTCGGGTGGCCCTTTTTTTTCGCTTTTTTCTTGGCGGGCTTTTCTTCCTCTTCGTCGGTCACATTCCCGTCCTCGTCTTCGGTGCCGAACTCAACGCCTTCGAGATCGAGGCCCGTCCAGTCATCAACATCAAACAGGTGCGACATCCGCCGTGCCTGCGGATCGAGCACCATCAACGGGTTTTTCACCCGCCCCGCCTTCACGACCTCAAACAGACACGGACAATACAGTTTTTTGAAATGCGTCTGGAACTCCGACATCCACTTGTTCGCCACGCCGTCGCGCTGGTGCAGGAGCGCGATGTCCGAAAAATGGATGCACGCCTCATACCAGGCCAGCAGCGCGTGGTGTTGCTCCGCCAGGCGACAGTTGACGACCGTGATGATGCGTCCGAGTTCGGCTCCGACCGCCGCAATCCAGACGTGGAGCTGCTCGATCTGATCGACCGGATTCAACCGTCCGTCCGTCACGAAGAAAACCCGCGTCGCCTCCGGCGGCAGCGCGGCGTCGATGATGCCGTCGTTCCACGTCCAGCGCGCCACGTTGGCCAGCTTGGCATCGTGTTCGCTCGCCGTCTCGCCCGTCGAAAGAAGCACGGCCACCCGATCACCCTCGGCCAAACCGCCCTCGATCAAATCCGCCAATACTTCGCGCCGCCCCGAGCCGGCGGCCCCGAGGATCACATAAACGAGAGGCTTGTCAGGAACGGCGATCATCAGGCGGGAAAGGAGAATATGCGGTTTTGGGCGGACTGGCGCATCCAGTGGTCGAGCAGCACGAGCGCGGTCATCGCCTCGACGATCACCACGGCGCGCGGCACGACGCAGGGATCATGGCGGCCTTTGCCCATCAGCTCGGTTGCGTTGCCGTCGAGATCGACGGTTTTTTGCGGCTGGAGGATCGTCGCCGTGGGCTTGAAGGCCACGCGGAAAACGAGCTCCTCGCCGTTGCTGATACCGCCCTGCACACCCCCGGAATTGTTGGTCACGGTGTGAACGCGGCCATCGCGATTCTCGAAGAGGTCGTTGTGCTCGGAGCCTTTGAGCAGCGTGCCGCCAAAACCGCTGCCAATCTCGAAGCCCTTGGTCGCAGGCAGCGAAAGCATCGCCTTGGCGAGATCGGCCTCCAACCGGTCAAACACCGGCTCGCCGAGACCGACCGGCATGTTGCGCACACGGCATTCGATGACTCCGCCGACGGAATCGCCGTCGCTGCGCACCGCTTTGATGCGCTCGATCATCGCCGCCGCTGTCGCCGGATGCGGACACCGCACGGGCGAAGCCTCGACCTCGGCTAACGTGGGGAATTTCGCCAATGCTCCGTCCGGCGCGGCGATGTCATGGATGCGCGTGACAAACGCCCGCACCTCCACGCCGCCCGCCTGCGCGAGAATTTTTCGCGCGATGGCCCCGGCGGCGACGCGCCCGATGGTCTCGCGCGCGGAGCTGCGCCCGCCGCCGTTGGGATCGCGAACGCCAAACTTCGACTGATAGGTGAAATCCGCATGCGACGGCCGGAACGCCTGCTTCATCTCGGTGTAGGCGCTGGACCGTTGGTCGGTGTTCCGCACGAGCAGGCCGATGGGCGTGCCGGTGGTTTTGCCCTCGTAGATGCCGGAAAGGATCTCGACCGTGTCCGCCTCTTTGCGCGGCGTGGTGATTTCGCTCTGGCCGGGGCGGCGGCGATCGAGCTCGGCCTGGATTTCCTCCGCGCTGATCGGCAGGAGCGGCGGGCAGCCGTCGATCACCACGCCGATGCCCGGGCCGTGGCTTTCGCCCCAAGTGGTGATCCTGAAAAGATGTCCGAAACTATTGGGCATAGAAAGCGTCACCGTTGAAGCGCAGTCGTTTCCCCGCAAGTTTCAAAATCCAGCCACCTCCCCCAAAGCCCCTCGGCCGCGCACAACTCCGTTTACAACTGCCGCTTAATCGCCTCTTCTCACGATTTTCGCCCCCTTGCTCAGCCCATCTTTTATGCGACTCTCCCGTTCGCTCGTCATCGCCGGACTCTGCCTGGCTCCGCTCGCTTTGAGCGCCCAGATCCCCGCAAGTCCTTCCTCACCCAGCCCCGCCGCTCCGCGCGCATACGAGGAGATGATCGACTCGCTGCGCCTGCGCGACGCCCCGCTCGACCTCGTGCTCGACCGCCTCGAAGCTTGGACCGGCCGCACGATTCTGCGCCCGCAGGCCCTTCCCTCCGCCACGGTCACGATCAACATCACCCGCCCGATGCCGAAGTCCGAGGCGATTCAGGCCGTCATCTCCGTCCTCAATCTGAACAACATCGGCGTAATTGAGATGGGCGACCACTTCCTCAAGGTCGTCGAGCTCGCCAACAAGACCCGCACCGAGGCGCCGATGATGATCACCGGTTCCACCCTCGATCTGCCCGCCAGCGGCAAGGTCGCCTCGAAGATCTTCGAGCTCACCAACCTCAAGGCCTCCGACCTCGTCCCGCAGCTCAACACCCTCTTGAACGTGCAGCTCGGCGGCGCGGTGTTTTTCACCAACACCAACGCCTTCCTCGTCACCGACTCCATCTCAAATCTCCAGCGCATCGAGCAACTTCTCCTCCGCCTCGACCGCCCCGCCTCGGCCAACTTCACGCCGAAGTTTTATACGCTCACCTACGCCAAGGCCAGCGACCTCGTGACCAAGATCAAGTTGATGCTCCAAGGCCCCAACCAGATCACCTTCGGCAACTCCGTCACGCTCTCGCCCGACGACCGCACGAACCAGGTCATCCTCATCGCCGACCCCAAGCAGTATGCCTTCTACGACGACCTCATCACCAAGCTCGACGTAAAGGCCGACCCCAACACGCGCAACGAGGTCATCTACCTCAAGCACGCCACCGCCAAGGACGTCGCCACCCTCCTCGGCACCGTCATCACCGGCCAGACCGCTGCCCTCGCCAAAGCCTCCACCGGCTCCGCCACCAACCGCCCCGGCCAAAATGCGCAGCCCCCCGGCGCCAATGCCCCCGCCGCCAACACCCCTGCTGGACCCGTCTCCTTCAGCAGCGGCGCCAACGCCTCAACCACTCAGTTCAGTTCTCTGCTCACCGTCGCCTCCGACGACCGCAGCAACGCCATCGTCGTCAGCGGCACCGGTGACGACATCCGCCTCATCCAGGAACTCGTGGACAAGATCGACGTCATCCTCGCCCAGGTGCGCATCGAGGTGGTCATCGCCGAAGTCACCCTCACCGACACCGATGCCAGCGGCATTTCCGCCCTCAACCTCACCGTCAAAAACGGCTCGCTCTCCCAGACCGGCTTCGGCCTCACCGGCGCCACCGAGCTCAGTGGTGGCGGCAGCAGTTGGACCGTCACCAACGGCACCGTCAGCCCCCTCGCCTTCAACGCCGCCATCAGCAGCCAAGGCGTTAAAAACAAACTCAAGGTCCTCTCCGCCCCCACCATCGTCACCACTCACAACAAACCCGCCGAAATCAAGGTCGGTCAGAAACAGCCTGTCATCACCGGCTCCACCTCCACGCCCAACACCACCGGTTCGGGCCTCACCACGAGTTCCACCGTCACCTATCAAGACATCGCCATCGACCTCAAGGTCACGCCCCTCATCGGCGACGACGGCAACATCCAATTGGATATCAACCAGGAGGTGAACGATGTGATCGGGAGCGTCACCGTCGATGGCAACGCCCAGCCCATCATCGGCACGCGCGTCGCCACGTCCTTCATCAACGTCCAGGACGGCCAGATGATCGTCCTCGGCGGTCTCCAGCGCACCAAGAAGGAAGACGACAAAAACAAGCTCGGCTTCCTCTTCGAGTGGCCCGTCATCAGTTGGCTCTTCGGCGCCCGCAGCCACAGCGACGTCCGCACCGAGCTCCTCCTCTTCATCCGTCCCCACGTGCTGCCGCCCGATAAAGGCGCCGCCACCACCCAGAAGGAAATCGACCGCCTCGCCGACCGCGACAATATCAACACCTACCTCAAGCTCACCGATCCCAACGCCCCCACGCCGCCCGCCCCGGACAAGTCCGCCACGCCCGCCCCCAAGCGTTCGCGCTAATCCCAACGGACACCCATGCTCGCGCCCTCCGAGTCCACCCTGCCCGCTTCCCTCGCCGAGCGGATTTCCGACCCCCATCGGCAATCCCTCGTCGAG
>JAHFTG010000191.1 GCA_023269455.1 Opitutaceae bacterium
CACCCAGGACGACGCCCACCTCTTCTGCACGCAGGAGCAGGTCGCCGCCGAAGTCCAAGGCTGTCTCTCGCTCGTGAAAACCGTGCTGACGACGCTCGGCATGTCCGACTACCGCGTGCGCGTCGGCCTGCGTGATCCCGATGGCAAAAAATTCGCGGGCAACCCCGAGCAATGGGATCTCGCCGAAGCCGCCTGCCGAAACGCCGCCTCCACGCTCGGCGTTCCCTTTACCGAGGAGCCCGGCGAAGCCGCGTTTTATGGTCCGAAGATCGACTTCGTCATCAAAGACGTGATCGGCCGCGAGTGGCAGCTCGGCACCGTGCAGGTGGACTACGTCCTTCCCGTGCGTTTCGACCTCCACTACATCGGCGCCGACAACGAAAAACACCGTCCCGTGATGATCCACCGCGCGCCCTTCGGCTCGATGGAGCGTTTCTGCGGCGTGCTGATCGAACACTTCGCCGGCGATTTCCCCGTGTGGCTCGCGCCCGAGCAGGTCCGCCTCGTGCCCATCAACGATAAGATCGGCGACTACGGCCCCGAGTTGCTCAAACAACTCCGCGAGGCCGGCGTCCGCGCCACGCTCGACGACCGCAACGAGAAGCTCGGCGCCAAACTCCGCCGCGCCGAACTCGAAAAGATCCCCTACATGCTCGTGCTCGGCGCCAAGGAAGCCGAAACGAAGTCCGTCAGCGTCCGCAGCCGCGCCAAAGGCGACGAAGGCACCCTGCCCTTCGCCGACTACCTCGCGCGCCTCGTCGCCGAAATCAAAACCCGAGCCCTCCCGGTGAAAGTCGAAAAGAAGGCCGGAGCCTGATTTCAAGACAGCGCCGCAAGGACGCTAAGATCGCAAAGATGCATGCGGATTCCTTTCTTTGCGTTCCTTGCGCCTTCGCGGCTTTGCGTTAAAAATTCACCCCATGTCCGCCTGGAAACCTGAACTCGATGCCATCATCGGTGCCCGCCACGGCGGGCAAATCGAGCACGTCCTTGGCCTGCTCATCAAGCTCGACGCCCGCCATCCCAACGTCGCCGAGATCGTTTACCAACTCGCGTGGACGCACGACGCCCTCGGTCGCCCGCTGGACGCGATCCCTCTCTACGAAAAAGCGGTCGCGCTCGGACTTTTACCCGGAGAACTCTCGGGAGCATTGATCGGGCTGGGCTCGACCCTGCGTCTCACTGGCCAGGCCGCCCGTGCCGTCGAAGTTTTGGAAACCGGTCGGCGACAGTTTCCCGAGAACCGTGAATTCGAAGTTTTCCTATCGATGGCCCTCCATAGCGCCGGTCGCCATGCCGAAGCCATGAAACTCCTACTTACGACGCTCGTGGAGACCAGCGAAGACCTCGGCGTAAGCGCCTACCAACGCACCATCCGTTTTCAGGCGAGCCAACTGGATCAAGCCGCCGGTTAAGCAAACGCTGGCTACGCCCACAAAAAAGCCGACCCGGTAAAGGGTCGGCTTTGGAAAAGCAAAAAAACGAAATCAGATCGCCGCGTCACCACGCTCGTCGGTGCGGATGCGGACCGCTTCTTCGAGATTGATGACGAACACCTTGCCGTCGCCGATTTTACCGGTCTTGGCGGCCTTGACGATCGTTTCGACCGTCTTCGAGGCAAGCTCGTCGGAAACCACAATCTCGAGTTTCACCTTGGGAAGGAAGTCCACGGTGTATTCGGAGCCACGATAGATTTCGGTGTGACCTTTCTGGCGGCCGAAGCCTTTGACTTCGGTCACGGTCATGCCCTCGATGCCGATCTCAGCGAGTGCTTCCTTAACTTCCTCGAGCTTGAACGGCTTGATGATGGCGATGATGAATTTCATTTGATTTGGAATTGGGGGTTACTGGCGATTGAGGTTAATCTTAATTCTCTAGGCAAGTCTTCTCAGGAACTGCCCGCGGAGACGTTTAAAATTAAACCCTATTGAAACAAGAGGCCGACAAGCGGCGGACCGTTCCGCGACTTGCCGGCCAAATGCAGCCTGAATTAGTTGGAGTATCCTTCTTCACCATGCTCGTTGATATCGAGACCCTGCTCCTCAACCTCGGCGGTCGGACGGAGACCCATGAGGCCCTTGATACCATAAGCGATCACGGCGGTGCCTACGATGGAGAGCACCAGAGTCACGCCGATAGCTTTGCACTGGGTGATCCAGAGCGTGCCGTTGGCGACGGCGGCGGCAAGACCGTTGGCCTTGGCGGAGGCGTTGACCTCGGCCAGAAGGTTTCCATTGATCGTCGGGCTGGCGAGGATACCGGTGAGCAGAGCGCCCAAGGTGCCGCCGATGGCGTGAACACCGAAGGTGTCGAGCGCGTCATCGTAACCGAAGAACGCCTTGAGACGCATGCAGAACTGGAAGGGAATGACACCGGCGAGCACACCGATGATCACCGCTCCGTTAGGAGTGACGAAACCGGCGGCAGGCGTGATGACAACCAAGCCGGCGACCGCACCGGAGCAAAAACCGAGGACGGAAGCCTTCTTGCGCATGATGAATTCGCAAGTCGCCCAAGCGAACGAGGCGATGGCGGCGGCAAGCGTCGTGTTGAGGAAACCGGCGCCGGCGATCACGTCGGCAGCAGCAGCGGAACCGGCGTTGAAACCATACCAGCCGACCCAGAGCATGCCGGTGCCGACCATACAAAGAACCATGTTATGCGGAGCCATCGGTTCTTTGCCGAAGCCGATGCGAGGCCCGAGGATTAGGCAAAGGACAAGCGCAGACCAACCGGAGGACATGTGAACCACCATACCACCGGCGAAATCGATCGCGGCGATCTTGGCGTCGGCATTCCAAACACCGTTCATCAGACCATCAATACCCCAGACCATGTGCGCCAGCGGGAAGTAAACCACGAGCATCCAGAGAGTGATGAAGGCGACGATCGCGGTAAACTTCATGCGCTCGGCAATCGAGCCGATGATGAGCGCCGGGGTGATGATCGCGAACATCAACTGGAACATCGAAAACACGTTCTGCGAAACCCAGTAGGAATAATCCGTATTGGGCATGCCATCCACGCCGTTGAGGAACGCGAATTTAAGATCGCCCAAAAACGGCGTGCCGTGGGAGAAAACCAAACTGTAACCCACCAGCCACCACAGGATCGTCACCAAACCGGTGATCGCCATACACTGGGCGAGCACGGAAAGGACGTTCTTGCGGCGAACCAAGCCACCGTAGAAAAGGGCGAGACCCGGGAGGGTCATGAAAAGCACCAGCGCCGAGCTGGTCAGCAACCATGCATTGTGGCCGGGGCCAGGACCGGGAATCTTTGAGACCGCGTCCGCAGTGCGACCGGTATTGTTCACGTAAGCCTCCAGATCAGCCAAGCGCTGCTCCGTGGTAGGCTGCGGAAGGGGTTTCGCCTCTTCGGCTTTCACAAGCGGCGACAGCGCCATCAGGGAAACCAGCAAGAGACTCGCGAACTTAAAAACCCGGAATCCGGGATTGGGCCATAGCTTCATATTATTTTCGTAGGTTGGTGTTGGAAGGAGCGCAGAAAAACTGACGCCAAAGAAACGAGACATGCCTTAAGCACGGCCTATGCCATGGAAACTCCGGCCCTAAATTCCACCTGCCTGGAATCCACCGAGAAACGAAAAGGCCGGTTCCACTCAGGAGCGGAACCGGCCTTTCACCCATTGCATCAACATCCTATTGATGCCCTTCCAGTTTAAGCCCCCTCGGGAATCACCGTTTGAATGTGCAGCTCTTTAAGCTGCTTCGCCGTGACCGGCGTAGGGCTCTGAGCCATGAGATCCTGCCCCTTCTGGGTTTTTGGAAACGCAATGACATCGCGGATGCTGGTCGTGCCGCAGAGCAGCGCGACCATGCGGTCCAGACCGAAGGCGATGCCGCCATGCGGAGGCGCGCCATACGTGAAGGCTTTGAGCATGTAGCCGAAACGGCTCTCGACCACGTCGGCTGGAATCTTGAGGACATCCTCAAAAATCTTCTTTTGCAGCGCGGGCTGGTGGATGCGGATCGACCCGCCGCCGAGCTCCATGCCGTTAAGGACGAGATCGTAGTGCTGGCCGCGCACGCGCTTCGGATCGGAATCGAGGAACTCGACATCCTCGGGCACCGGCGAAGTGAACGGGTGATGCGTCGCCGCGTAACCACCGCGCTCTTCGTCGTAGGACATGAGCGGGAAATCAATAACCCATAAAAATTTCCAGTCATCGGCACGGATGGTGAGCTTGCCACGCTTCGAAAGAAGTTGGGCGGCTTCGAGACGGATACGACCGAGGATGGCGCAGGCCTTGTCCCACGGAGCCGCAGCAAAGAATACCATATCGCCCTCTTCAACGCCGAGTTTCGCGGTGATGGCGGCCTTCTCGGTGTCGCTGAAAAATTTCACGATAGGCGATTTCCATTCGCCCTTCTCGGCCTTGATAAAGGCGAGGCCTTTCGCGCCGAGGGATTTGGCGATGTCTTCGAGCGCCTTGAGTTCGCCTTGGGTGAGATCGGCGAGGCCTTTCGCGTTGACCGCTTTAATGACGCCGCCGCCTGCCACGGTGGATTGAAACACCTTGAAGGCGGAATCCTTGAACGTCTCCGAGAGATCGGTGAGCTCGAAACCGAAGCGTAGATCGGGCTTATCGACACCGAAGCGGTTCATCGCATCGACGTAGGGCATGCGCAGGAACGGCGCGGGGATGTCCACGGCGAGCACGTCCTGCCACACTTTCTTCACCATGCCTTCGAAGAGCGCGTAAACGTCTTCGCGGGTGATGAACGACGCCTCGACGTCCACCTGCGTGAACTCCATCTGGCGGTCGGAGCGCAGGTCTTCGTCGCGGAAGCAGCGAGCGATCTGGAAGTATTTCTCAACGCCCGCGACCATGAGGATCTGCTTAAACTGCTGGGGCGACCGCGAGAGCGCGTAGAACTCACCCGGGTGAATGCGCGAAGGCACGAGGTATTCGCGGGCGCCTTCGGGCG